>CAIYHK010000389.1 GCA_903925985.1 uncultured Actinomycetes bacterium | reverse complement strand
GTTCATCTTCATTTGGGAAACCGATGTTGCAAATGGTCTTTATGCGGTTGATAAATCTTTTGGCCCAAGCCCGGTAAATCTTGGCCTACGTGATATTGACGAGAGTGAATTCTTTGGTGTTATCAACGGCAAACTTGTATTTAGCATCCAGGATACTTTTAGTGACAGTAGGAATCTATGGCGTACCGACGGTCGTCGAGCCGGTACCACTTTGCTTAAAGACGTCGACCCCGCGATAGAAAATGATGGCGAATCGGAACCACTAGAAATACTTATTGGAGGCAGACTCCTCTTCTTCGGAAACACAACTCGCGGCGGTCTTGAACTTTGGTCTACCGATGGAAGCCCAACAGGGACAAAGGTGCTCCGAGAAATTGGTCCTGGCGCAAAGAGTGGCCTCACATTCGATTCAATGGTGGTCAAAGCTGGTAATGGCGTTTACTTTGAAGCACCAAATGCATCGGGTGAAATAGTTTTATGGCGGACAAATGGCATTTCTTCGGGAACTGAACTTGTGCCCAATGGTGTTTCACAAGTTCGAGTTATGGAAGAGTTTGCCGATTCGCTCGTGCTTGCCGGCGTAAAAGGCGATACTCCTGCTCGCCTTTACTTGCAGCCGTTGGGTTCTTAGCGTTCGTCGCGAACGAAGGGCTGGCCGAGAGCTTTTGGAGCTCCAAGAACTGCACGTGCTCGTGGAGTTGACATTGCAATCAATGCTGCAAGAGTGACCAAGTAGGGAATCATCGGCAAAATCGCCGCGGGTATCACTTTGATCTGTTCGGCTTGCAGGGTGAACGGTAATTGCAGAGTAAAGCCAAAGAGCACAGCTCCAAATACGAGTCGCAACGGGCGCCAGGCGGCAAACACAACCAAGGCAAGTGCAATCCAGCCGATGCCATTGGTAGTTGCTTGTTGTTGCCAAGCCGCTGATCGAGCGAGCATGAACCAACCACCGGCAAGGCCCATGAGTGCGCCACCTGCCATCGTGTAGCCGAAACGAATTGCAGCCACCGGCAAACCCTGTGAGTCCACAGTGGCTGGATCGTCACCAACTGCGCGAAGTGTGAGACCGGGGCGGGTGCGAAACATGTAAGCCGAAGCTGAGATAACGATCAACCAGGTGACGTAGGTAATCAGGTCGTGACCAAAGATCAGTGGGCCGATGATCGGAATATCGCTTAATGGGCCGAAGTCGATTGCATTTAACTGCACGCGCTTTGGTTTGCCTTCAATCGGCTTGGCAAGAAAATTCGCAAGCCCCGTGCAGAAGATCACGAGTGCCAGGCCCGAAACAATTTGATTGGCGCGTAGCACCACGCAAAGTACGGCATGCACCATTGCGAGCAAGGCGCCGACACATGTGCCAATTACCAGTGCCAACCATGGATTGCCTGTGCCATCAGAAACCAAGAATGTCGAGGCCACGCCCATAAGGAGAACGCCTTCGACACCAAGGTTGATCACACCTGAGCGCTCAGTGAGTAGTGCGCCAAGTGAGGCGAGAATCAACGTGGTCGCAATTGAAATTGAGTCAGCAAACGTGAGCAGCCAGATGTTGTTATTCATGCTGCGACCCCCGCTGCTGATCCGGGTCGCACCACTCGGATGCGATATTTGCGGAACACTTCGCCACCGAGGGCAAAGATCAAGACGGCACCTTGGATGATCACTGCGATGTGAATTGGTACATCGGTTGAGATCTGGAGTGAATCACCACCGACTCTCAATCCTGCGAACAGTACCGATGCCAAAATGATGGCAACAAAGTTGTACCGCGCGAGAGCAGCCACCACGATCCCCGCATAACCAAGCCCAATGCCGGCAACACCGGGGTCAAGTTTCCCAGTCGGGCCGACCACGAGCATCGCTCCTCCGAGGCCTGCGAGCGCACCTGAGATGACAAGAACCGACAGTGTCAATCGGGGAGCATTGATACCTGCGTAGCCAGCAGCTTTTGGAGAATCCGCAAGCACTTTGATCCGATACCCAAACTCGGATTTCTTAATTAGCCAGAAGAGGAATACTGCCAGCAGTACAGATAGGAAGATCGTCGGATAGGTCTGTGTTTTACCGAAGGCATCAAGGCGCACACTGTCTGGCACTTTGCGACCCTGGGGAAACGCCGTTGATGGATCACGGAAGAATCCTTTGGAGCCAAAGATGAAGTAGTTGACCAGGTTCAAGGCCACATAATTCAAAAGCAGTGTGCTGACAATTTCACTGGTTCCAAATCTTGCTTTTGTGATTGCGGGTACCGTCACCCAAAGACCACCAGCCAATGCTCCAAAGAGCAAAGTGAGGAGCACAGCGAGATAGCCAGGGAAGTGATCACCGAGTGCAATTCCTGCCCATGCGCCACCGATCATGCCGAGGTATAACTGACCCTCGCCACCGATGTTGTACAAATTCATCTGGAATGCAAAGCCCGCAGCGAGACCAGTACAGATCAGGATCGTCGCTAGGCCGAGCGTGTTTGTAAATCCTCGGTGAGTGGTGAAACTGCCGCGCAACAAGCTATTGAAAGTGTCAAGCGGTGGGTGTCCGGTTGCGAGCAAAAAGATGCTGCCAACAAGGAGTGCCGCAATGAGTGACGCGACTGGAACAGCAAGTATCAACCATTTAGGTGAATCAATTCGTTGTTCAAACTTGATCGGGATTCCCATTCGGAGTCTTTCCTTGTTATCTAGAGACCCGCCATTGCTGCACCAACTTCGCGCAACGTGGCAGTTTCCCCTGGTGTTTCATAAACAATTTGACCGCTGTAAAGCACGAGTACGCGGTCAGCAAGCGACATCAATTCGTCAAGGTCTTCACTGATCAGCAAGATTGCTTGACCCGCCGAACGCGCATCATCCAACAGTGCACGGACGGTCTCAATCGCGCCCACGTCTAAACCTCGAGTAGGGGAGCAGACCACCAATACTGAGGTCTTGGTGCGGCCACCGGTCAATTCACGTGCCAGCAATACTTTTTGGGCGTTTCCGCCAGAGAGTTTTCGCGCTTGGTGGTCAGGGCCATTGGCTTTGATCTCGAACTGATTGATGAGTTGGTCCGCTTCGGTCCGCGCATTGTGCCGGTTGGGGATCAGACCACGCTCTCTTGTGAGAAGCAGATTGTCGAGAATCGACATTGACGGGACAAGACCCATGCCCAAACGATCTTCCGGCACGTAAGCAAGACCCGACTCTCGGGCTGCAATCGGGCCGAGATTGGTGGTGAAGTGTCCATCAATAGACACAGTCCCTGATGTCGGAACAAGTAGGCCAGCAATTGTGTCAGCGAGTTCCTTTTGACCGTTACCGGCAACTCCAGCGATACCTACGAGTTCACCCTCGTGAACGGAGAAGGTGATGTCTTTGAGCACATCAATGCCATTTTTGGTTAGGCCCAGATCACGTACTTGTAACTTCTCGTGACCAATTGGATGACGCGCACGCCGTGGTTGCAAATCAACTTCGCGCCCAACCATCATTTGAGCTAACTCAGCGGTGCTCATTGCGCCGCGACCCTCAACCGAACCAGTTACAACTCCGCCACGCAACACAGTTACTCGGTCAGAGATCTCAACAACTTCACCAAGTTTGTGACTGATAAAGACAATTGATTTGCCAGCCGCAGCCATGGTTCGAACATTTTCAAATAGTTTTTCAACTTCAGCTGGAACAAGCACTGCAGTTGGCTCGTCCAGCAGCAATACTTCGGCACCTTGATAAAGCGCCTTTACGATCTCAACTCGTTGGCGCTGACCCACGGAGAGATTCGTGATCACCGCGCTTGGATCAATTGGAAGGCCATAAGACTCAGCAGTAGCAGCAACACGCTCGTTGATCTCACGGCTTGTCATTTTGAAAGGCAAGTTACGACTTCCGAGAACCACATTTTCAGCAACAGTCATGCGCTCAACGAGACGAAAATGCTGATGCACCATTGCAATGCCGTGTGCGAGACCTTGACGCGGCGAAGACAACCAGATCGGCTGCTCATTGCGCGAGATGGTGCCAGAGTCTGGCTGATAAAGACCGCAAAGCATTGCTGCGAGAGTGCTCTTGCCGGCGCCG
>CAIYHK010000388.1 GCA_903925985.1 uncultured Actinomycetes bacterium | reverse complement strand
GAGCGCCGCGCAATGTGATCACAGCAAGAAGTCAAATACTGTCCAAACTCGCACCAAATGCTCGAGCTGAAACCCTCACCCAGATCTCACTCGAAATTGATTGGTGCCGTGCGCGCATGATCGATCCGACCAACTATGCAACTGCTGCATCTGCAGCTGGTCGGCGTCCACCAATGCAGGCTGGTGAGTTTGAAAAGATTCTTCGTGGCTACGAAAGTGAAAAACAAAAGCGCGGCGTTGTTGATCTTGACGATCTAATTCATCTCGTTGTCCAGGAAATGAAGACCGATCGAAGTTTTGCCGAGCAGATCAGATGGCGCTTTCGTCACATCCATGTAGATGAAGCACAAGACATGAACCCGCTTCAATACCAGTTCGTCCGCAGTCTCACCGATGGTCGTGACGACCTATTCGTTGTTGGTGATCCTTGCCAGGCGATCTATGGATGGAACGGTGCTGATCCGTCACTGTTCGATGCACTAAGTACTGCCGGGGTGCACTTGGTCAGCCTTCCGAACAACTACCGCTGCTCGCCGGCAATTGTCGCTGCCGCACGCCACGTGCTGATGAGTAACGGCATGGACACCGATACCGTCGCCAATGCGCCTGAGGGCCCGCCGGTACAGGCCCATCAGGCCAACACCGCAGACGAAGAAGCCGCGCTCATTGTTGAGCTTCTGCGTACACCACCGCCAGCAGGAATGGACCCTCGCGCTGCAGTGCTTGTGCGAACCAACGCCCAAGTTGAACCCATTCGTAAGGCGTTAATTGATGCGGGCATGAAGGTGCGCACTTCCGCACTTGGTGGAGCCGTGGTTAATGAGGCAATGCGAGCTGTTCAGTCGCTCAAGTCATTAGAAGAGTTGCTTGAATGGGCCGAGGATCTCCGCACCGTTCCTGCGACCACTCCGCTTGCTGAACTCGTGTCTGAATACGTAGTGCAATCGCTTTCTTCAGATTTGAACGGTGCGGGATTCCAGGCCTGGATTTATGCCACTGGTGCGCTGAGGGAGTCATTTGCTGGCAACGCAACAGATGAAATCGAAGTGATGACCTTTCACGCCGCTAAAGGTCGGCAGTGGCGACGCGTAGTAGTAGCTGGGTTCGAAAAGGGCTATTCACCTCATGGGTCAGCAATCACTACAGAGCAGATCTCCGAAGAGGCGAGACTCATCTACGTGGCACTTACACGCGCCGAGCATGAGTTGCACATCACCAGATGCCTGTCGCGCAACAACCGCAATTGCCAACCCAGTCCATGGCTGAAAGACATGCCCGTAGGAGTACAGGCCCGACCAACTCCTGCGCCACTAGAAATACGCGAAGCTTCGGCCTCGTTGCGTGATGTTCAAACCGATGTGATGAATGAGTTGCGTAGTTGGCGACGCGACGTGGCGAGAATTGCATGCTCTACAGAGCTCGCAATCTGTTCCGATCACGAGTTACGCAGAATTGCTGAGACTATGCCGGCCACCGAAGATGCACTAGCGGAGTTAATGGGGCCGATTCAGGCACGCCGCCACGCGGCGAAGATCCTCGCAATTACCTCTACGCGTCCTTGAACCCGATCATCACGGGAGCATGATCACTGGGTGATTCGCCCTTACGTGCGTTTCGGTCAACAAGTGTGAAGTCAACCCGATTCGCCACATCTGGCGAGCACAACAGGTAGTCAATCCGCATTCCCTTGCCTTTGTGGAAATCGCCACCACGAAAATCCCAGAACGTGTACAGCTTGTCTTGCAATGGATGAGCATCACGGAATACATCAGTCAGTCCAGTTGCTTTGATCGCATCCAGGGCGGAACGTTCGGCATCACTCACGTGGGTAGCACCGGCAAATTCGTTGATATCCCAAACATCGCGGTCTTCGGGGGCAATGTTGAAATCACCTGCAACGATGGTTGGAGTTCCTTTGGGATTTTTTTGCAAAGTCTCGGTAAGGCGATTC
>CAIYHK010000387.1 GCA_903925985.1 uncultured Actinomycetes bacterium | reverse complement strand
CGCCAGCCGCCCCCGAGCCTGGAACTTTCGTTACATCTTTGCCGAACTGTTCCTTGTACATCGCGGCGGTACCTTCGAGTTTTGTCGTTAAAAATCGAACCTGCGCAGGTGAAGCACCTTTTTGTGGACCAAACTCACGAGCAGCATCAGTGAAACGCGTGTTCACATCACAAGCCACAATGAGTTCAACTTGTTTGAGCCGTGCAGGTGCATGAATTGCTCGGAGTGCTCCTAAGCCACCATCAGTTGTTGCCGAACCGCCAAGGCACACAATGATCTTGCGTGCTCCGAGATCCAATGCAGCGTCGATCAATTCACCTGTGCCTGTGGTGGAGGCACCGATTGGGTCGTTGTTTTGAGCACCACCTATTAATGCCAACCCTGATGCGCGAGCCATTTCAATCACAGCAGTCTTCTCATGGAGTCGCCACTGTGCATGAATGGTGTCTCCAAGAGGGCCCGACACTTTGCTTGAGCGATTCGCCCCACCCAAAACTTCCAATGTGCCTTCACCGCCGTCGGCCATTGGTAGTTCCACGCAGTCGTGGCCGCATTCCCAGGCCGCGTGACCAATCGCTGCCGCAATGCCCGCTGCACTTGCTGTTCCGCGGAATTTGTCCGGGACGGCCAACACCTTCATAGCGACCACGATAAACGGCGTAGCGTGGTGAGCCATGGGGAACAAGCAACTCGCACAACAACTCGCCAATTTGGATGCCACGGCTCAGGCGGAATTAATCAGAAGTGGGCAAATAACTGCAACGGAAGCCGTTGATGCAGCCATAGCAGCAGCTGAAGAAATCAATCCCAAAATCAACGCGATTATCCATCCCCGTTACGAACGAGCTCGTGATGAGGCAAAAGTGGTTGATCCAGCTGCTCCTTTTGCTGGAGTGCCTCTGTTGGTCAAAGACCTAAATTGCGCAATTGCAGGCGAGCCGCACCACATGGGGTCGCGCGCACTGAAGAATGCGAAATTCACCGCTGACACCGATTCATTTCTTTATCGCCGTTTCAAGCGCGCTGGTTTCGTTGCGCTCGGCAGAACCAACACTCCCGAATTCGGATCAACGGTGACCACCGAACCACTTGCTTACGGTCCCGCGCGCAATCCTTGGAACTTGAACCACTCAACTGGGGGTTCATCAGGTGGATCCGCAGCGAGTGTTGCCGCACGGATTGTTGCTGTTGCGCACGCCAATGACGGTGGTGGGTCAATCAGAGTGCCAGCGGGCAACTGTGGTCTTGTTGGTCTGAAGCCGAGCCGTTCACGTGTGAGTCAGGGACCCGATGTTGGTGAGTCGTGGATGGGTGGAACGATCGACGGTTGTGTTACGCGAAGTGTCCGTGACACCGCAGCAATTCTCGATGCGATCTCAGGATACGAAAATGGCGATCCACACATCACGCCCTTTGCTTCACCTCTTGCAAATGAAGTTGGTAAAGACCCAGGCAAGTTGCGTATCGGTTTCCTTAACCATCCTTTGCTCGACATTGGCATCGACCATCCCGAATGTCGTGCAGCGGTTG
>CAIYHK010000386.1 GCA_903925985.1 uncultured Actinomycetes bacterium | reverse complement strand
GCGGTTTCTAAAAAAGCCTTTGCTGGGATGCACCCGCGGTTGAGACAGGTACCGCCGATGGTGTCTTTTTCTACGAGGGCAACTTTGAGTCCGGCCGAAGCACCATAGAAAGCAGCCGCATAACCACCGGGACCGCCACCGATCACCACAAGATCGAACTGATCAGCCGTAAGCCACCTCCGTAAACAGGCTGGAAAATCCAGCAACATTTCGTTCTGCGAACCAGTTCAACGCTAGCCCCCGAAGGCTTGGTAACGGTAAGTGTGGAGCGCGCGGATTTACTCAGCCCAATTGCGTTGTTCGCCGGCACGCGCGTATGCCACCGTGACGCCAGCGCCCAATGCATCAAAAACCACACTGCAACGTTGCGTTGCAACTGTGGTCGCGCCACACATGTCATTTTCCATTCCTACAACGGGCTCAAAGAGCTTGCCGTCGGCGAGCAGGCGCCACTGGGAGCCTCCATCGGGGTCAGCGACACCGCCCATCTCAACTGTGACAATTGTCTGAGTTTGTGTCTCGCGGATATCAATCACTGAAACGGTCATTTCGCCGACGGTTGCCGAGTCACCAAACTTCAGAATTGGTACGGCTGATTCATCACCGCCCACCTGAATCAACTTGGCAACGCCAGCAATGACCACTGCCACTAGACATGCCATTGCCAGTGCAATCAATTTTCGTGTGCTCACAGTGATTTAAGCCTAGGCAAGATGATGTTCGTTTGCCCCACGGCTATTCTTCGGCCATGGGAGTTTTTCGGCGCAAACATGAGGAGTCGTCGGATTTAACCGATCTAAACACCGAGCGCCTTCGTGACAAATTCGAAGTGCTGGATGTGGTGCGTATGAATTTGGTAATCGATCGAACACCCGTGAGAGTCGCAGGTGAAGTTAAGCGAACTGTTGTTGCACCACGCTCGGGCATACCAACACTTGAAGTAGTGCTCAGTGATGGTCACGGTGAGGTGACCGCGGTTTTCAGCGGGCGACGCTCTATCCCCGGCGTGATCAATGGTCGTTGCTTGGCACTCGAGGGCGTAGCGCGCCCCGACAAAGGGCGCCACATCATGATGAACCCCGTGTACACAATTTTGCCGAGCTGAGCGGCAAAGGTTGCGTTCAACCGCCGATAAGGATTCGGCGCACGTCCTCTTCGGATTCCTCGTTAACGAGCACCATTACTTCATCGCCGGCGCGTAAGACCGAATCCTCACGCGGAACCATCACACGCTCTTCGCGAATCACGGCCACGATGCTGGAATCACGCGGAATATGAAGCTCACCAATTTCTTTGTTAACCGCGGGTGATGATTCCGAGAGGGTCACCTCATCGAGTTTCACCTTGCCACCCTTGATTGACAACAGCCGCACGAGTGTGCCAACGGTTACCGCTTCCTGCACGAGACCAGTAAGCAGATGCGGCGTACTAACAGCAACGTCCACGCCCCACATCTCGTTGAACATCCACTCGTTCTTAGGGTTGTTCACGCGTGCAATTACACGTGGCGCGCCAAACTCCTGCTTGCACAAGAGTGACACCACAAGGTTGTCTTCGTCATCACCGGTAACTGCTGCAACAACGTCAACTTCAGCAACGCCGGTGTCACCGAGTGCACCGACTTCGCACGCGTCACCCATCACCCAGGTAACACCATGTGATGCGTCTGCTTCTTTGTACTTTGCGACTACCGCACGATCATTGTCAATGATGGTCACAACGTGTCCACCATCGGCGAGTTGTTCAGCCATAAACCGACCAACACTGCCTCCACCCGCGATTAGAACCTTCATCAGTGGTCACCTCCGACAGAGCGCTCCAACAATTCAGTGAGACCAGCCACCGCCGAGCTTGGAACGGCGAGATAAACAATGTCGCCCTGTTGTGCCACAAGTGATGTGGTTGGCAACATCGACTCCCCCAGCCGCGATACGGCCACAACCCGAATTCCTAGGGACTCGAGTTCGAGAACTTGTTTTCCAGCCCAACGTGACGGCAAGGTGCGCTCCACCAGTGACACCTTGGCGCTCGGGTCAATCCATTCGGTCGAATGCTGCTCGGGCAACATGCGCCGCAACACGCGCTCTGTGGTCCAAGAAACGGTGGCCACGGTAGCGATACCTAAGCGCTGGTAAATAGCAGCGCGACGCGGATCATAAATGCGCGCGACAACGCGTTCGATTCCGAAGTTTTCCCGCGCAACTCGAGCCACCAGGATGTTTGAGTTGTCGCCGTTAGTTACTGCAGCAAGTGCTTCTGCGCGCTCAATGCCGGCCGACAAAAGAACATCTCGGTCAAATCCGATTCCTGAAATGGTCTGGCCTTTGAAATCAGGGCCAAGGCGCTGGAAAGCATCTGACTTACGGTCAACAACTGCAACGGTATGGCCAGACTCTTCCAACTGGCGTGCGAGGGATGATCCAACTCTCCCGCAACCAACAATTACTACATGCACAGTTACTCCCTGCATCTAAGCCTTTGGGCTCAGTTGTCATCGTAGGACTGGGGGCTAGAGGCTCTCCTAATCGGATCAATCCGAGTACTAAATCGGACTGCACTTACAGACTGTGCAAGGCTTACAAACGCATGGCTAATAGGTTCAAGAAGTTCTTGATCGGCAATCCGATCGCCAGTTCCGAGGAGCAGCATCAGCGGCTGCCAAAAAAAGTGGCATTGCCGGTTTTCGCCAGCGACGCCATTTCGTCCACCGCGTATGCGACAGAGGAAATCCTGATCGTGTTCCTCTCGGCAGCAGCGGCGGGTGCTGCGGCCTATTCCAAGCTTGTGCCTTTGGCGATCATGGTGATCGTTCTGCTTGCCATCGTGGTCAGTAGTTATCGCCAAACCATCTACGCGTACCCAAGTGGAGGCGGTTCTTATGTGGTTTCGAAGGAGAACCTAGGCGAGATGCCATCACTCGTAGCCGGCGGATCACTGCTAACCGACTACATACTCACCGTTGCCGTGTCCGTTGCTGGTGGAAGCGCCGCGATAATTTCTGCTTTCAACGGCTTAGCGGATTACAGAGTGGAATTGTGCGTTGGATTCATCATCGTCATGACTCTCGCCAACTTGCGCGGCGTGAGGGAGTCTGGGGCGTTGTTTGCCCCGCCGACATATCTCTATGTTGGCTCTTTGGTACTTCTTATCGTTGTCGGTCTGTACCGCGTGTATGTCAAAGATCTGCCACCGATTGAGCACGTAGGTGAGGCAAAAGAACTCATTGAGCAGCAGGGTGCGATAACACTCTTTTTCTTCCTGAAGGCGTTCGCTTCCGGGGCTGTAGCACTGACTGGCGTGGAAGCCGTTTCAAACGGCGTACCGGCTTTCCAAAAACCGGAATCCAAGAATGCTTCCAACACCCTGATCATGATGGCCGTAATTCTCGGCACCTGTTTCTTTGGCATCAGTTTGCTGGCCAAAGAGCTCGAACCCGTCAAGGATCACGAAGGGCTAATCAACGACACCGTGCTTGCACAAATGGCTGAGCATGTGTACGGCGGGCGCAATGTCATGTTCTTCATCATGCAATTCGCAACTTTTGCGATTTTGATCCTCGCAGCCAACACCGCTTACGCCGACTACCCGCGATTGTCGTCAATCATCGCCAAAGACAATTATCTGCCACGCCAATTTGCCAATCGTGGTACGAAACTCGTTTTTTCAAACGGGATTATCTTCCTCGCCACAATGGCAATTGTCTTGATTGTCGCCTTTGGCGGCAAAGTCACAGCGCTGATTCCGCTTTACGCCATCGGCGTGTTTACTGGTTTTACGTTGAGCCAAACCGGTATGTGTGTTCACCATTGGCGACATCGCGGAGCGCGTTGGCGATTCCATATGGCCATCAATGCTGTTGGTGCTGTCACAACCTTCTTTGTTGCGGGCGTCGTGATCGTAACCAAATTCACCGATGGTGCATGGTTGCCGGTAATTGTGATTCCTCTCTTGGTAATCATTTTCAAATCAATAAAGCGCCACTACCTGAAAGTACGGACCGCTGTAGCTGTTGAACCCGGATACAAAGTGCCACGCCAAACACACCTGGTAATTGTTTTGGTTGGTGCGATGAATCGCGGAACTCTCAATGCGATTTCATATGCGAAGAGCCTCGCCCCTGATCGACTCATCGCTTTGACCGTTGCCCACGACGATGAGGAAGCAGAACACATTGCTCAGCAATGGATTGATTACGGAATGACCGTGAAATTGGACATCATCCACTCGCCATTCCGTGAACTCTCTGGTGTGATCATGAATCGCATTGACGAACTCGACGCAGAAGACGCCGATGACATAGTTACTGTTGTGATCCCAGAGTTTGTGACCGACCTTCGTACTCAGTGGTTGCACAACAACTCTGCCTTTACGCTCAAGGCAAAACTCCTCTACCGCCCGAACACGGTTGTTACTTCCGTGCCCGTGGTGGTTGACTGACCAGATGAACATCGTTATCTCCGGAGCCTCTGGGCTCATCGGCACCGCTCTTGTTGCGCAACTTAAATCCGAAGGCCATCAGGTTTTCCCGTTAGTTAGGCGCACCGCAAAGATCGGCGAAATTTATTGGAATCCCGCGACCGAAACCATTGATGCCGAAGCTCTTGCAGCATCACAACCCGATGCCGTGATACACCTCGCAGGTGCTGGCATTGGTGATAAGCGATGGAGCGAAAAGTACAAGCAGGAAATTCTTGACTCACGAGTCAAGGGCACTCAGGTGCTGGCACGGGCCATTGCTGGTTTGGCAGTAAAGCCACGCGTGTTTCTATCGGGTTCAGCAATCGGGGTTTATGGACCACGCGGTGATGAAGTAGTCGATGAATCCACAACGCCTGCAACAAACTTCTTGGCGAAGGTCTGCACTGAATGGGAAGCCGCTGCAAAACCTGCACTTGACGCTGGCATCCGTACTGTTTTTCTCCGCACCGGAATTGTTCTTTCTCGCAAAGGTGGCGCACTCGGAAAACAACTCTTGATTTTCAAACTGGGACTCGGGGGCAAACTCGGTAAAGGCACCCAGTATCAGAGCTGGATCAGCATCGACGATGAAGTTGATGCGATTATTCATCTCTTGACCACCGATGTATCAGGTGCCGTGAACCTCACCGCCCCCGGTGCGGTAACACAAGCCGAGTTTGCAAAAACTCTTGCCCGCACTCTGCGCCGACCAGCATTTCTTCCAATCCCTTCATTCGGGCCCAAGTTGCTGCTAGGTGGCGAACTCGCAGATGCACTTTTATTCACGGGTCAGCGTGTAGCGCCAAATGCTTTGCTTGCTTCTGGTTACGGATTCCGTCACGCGACTCTGGATCGGGCGCTCGCCGATATTCTCAAGAAGTGAGTCAACCAGACGTCGTCATCGTAGGGGCTGGTCTTGCCGGGCTTTCGTGCGCTGCTTATCTGCATCGTGCCGGATTGTCCGTCTCAGTGTTGGAGGCTTCTGATGGTGTCGGTGGTCGCGTGCGCTCGGACCGCGTAGACGGATTTACTCTCGATCGCGGATTCCAAGTTGTTCTCACTGATTATCCAGAACTGAAGAGCCAGTTCGACCTGAAAGCACTCGACATCAAGACCTTTGAGCCAGGGGCTTCGGTTCGCATTAACGGCAGTGAGCATGTCATCGGGGATCCATTGCGTAAGCCACTCACTCTGGCTTCAACCCTCACTGCTCCAGTCGGGGGCTTTGCTGACAAGTTAAGAATCGCAGCTCTACGACTCAAGGTACAGAGCCGCTCAGCACCGCGACTGCTCCGTGGAAAAGACATCTCCACCGCTGAGGCTTTGCGCAAAATGCATTTCTCCGGAGAATTTGTTGAGTCATTCTTCCGGCCCCTAGCTGGCGGTATTCAACTCGACCCGGAACTAGCCGCATCCAGGCGCATGTTTGATGTTGTATTTCGTTCATTGGCCCGCGGTCGTGCAGGAGTACCTGCCGATGGCATGCGCGCGATTCCAGAGCAACTACTCGCCCAACTACCTCCGGGCATGGTGGAGATAAACAGCAAAGTCACAAGTGTGAACAATGGTCATGTGCACACAGTTGATGGCCGAAGCCTCAAACCAAAACACATCGTTGTTGCAACTGAAGGGCCTGCAGCTAGCGCGCTACTTGGTCTACCCACTGTCGACTCCAAGTGTGTAACCGGTGTTTACTTCGCAGCACCAAATGCGCCGGTGAAGCACAAGTACATAATTCTTGATGCCGACCGCAGTGGACCGGCACTCAACGTTGCTGTGATGTCAAATGTCGCTCCTTCGTATGCGCCAGAGGGAAAACACCTCATCGTTGCCGCCGTGCCGGGATCAACCGACACCAATCTTGAAGAGGCCGTGCGCACACAATTGCGAGGGTGGTGGGGGCACCAAGTTGACTCGTGGCGTTTCCTGCGTTCGTATCGAATCCCCCATGGACAACCCGATCAAACACCACCATTCAGCCCAAAAAAGAACATCCGCTTGCAAGATGGCCTGTGGGTCTGTGGCGATCACCGCGACACCGCTTCTATTCAGGGGGCCCTATATTCAGGACGTCGGTGCGCTCACGCGATCATCAATGCCTGAGTTGGCGTTTTGTAGGGCAGACTTAGAACCATGAACGATTCCGACCTTGTCATATCAGTAACAAAATTTGTACCAGCGAATTCGGCAGAGATTTTTGAGCTACTCGCGGATCCGCGCCGCCACCACGAAATTGACGGCTCAGACTCAGTGCTGGCCGCACGCGTAAAAGCCCCGAAGCGACTGGAGCTTGGATCAAAGTTCGGGATGCGGATGCGCATCAAGGTTCCATATTTGATCACCAACAAGGTCGTGGAATTCGAAGAGGGTCGCTTGATTGCATGGTGCCACATGGGCGGGCACCGTTGGCGTTACATACTTGAGCCAACTGATGGTGGCACCAATGTGACCGAGCAGTTCGATATGACCACAGCCCGGAATGTGAAGATGCTGCGACGCATGAATGCACCGACTCGCAACCGAGTGTCAATCGAAAAGACTCTCGAAAATCTCGCTTCCAAATTCACCAAGTAGAGATTTCAGCGAATCACATTTGATAATTCGCGGCGCACAAAGCGCCCACCAGTGGCGTCTCCAATAAATTGTCCATTACGAACAATGGTGTTGCCGCGTAGGAGTACTTGGTTAACCGCACCTTCTACCGTGATCCCCTCATAAGCCGAGTAATCAAGATTCATATGATGGGTTTTGGACGAGATCGTGGTCGTGCCATTTGGGTCGTAGATGACTATGTCTGCATCAGCACCTGCGGTGATGCTCCCCTTGCGTGATTGCAGTCCAAAAAGTTTTGCCGGTGCTGTGCAGCAGAGTTCCACCCACCGCTCAAGTGAAATATTGCCGGTCACTACACCCTGATACATGAGATCCATGCGGTGTTCTATGCCCCCGATCCCATTGGGCACCTGGTTGAACGCCGTGG
>CAIYHK010000385.1 GCA_903925985.1 uncultured Actinomycetes bacterium | reverse complement strand
CTTGGAGCCAACATTGCACTTGAGCCTGATGCAGTAGTTGCATGCGTGGACGCGTGCAACTTTGGTTTCATCTTTGCGCAGAAATTTCACCCTGCCTTCAAACATGTTGGAGCTGCGCGGCGTGAGATTGGTGTGCCAACGATCTTCAACTTGATCGGCCCATTAGCTAATCCTGCGCCGATTGAAAACATGCTCGTTGGAGTTCGTGATGCATCGGTTGCGCGGATGATGGCCGAAGCATTGCGAACTCGTGGTGTTAAACGAGCGTGGCTAGTGCATGGTGACGGTGGTCTTGATGAACTTGCAATTTCGGGTCCCAGTGCTGTCATCTCGCTACAAGGCGAGACAATCGACTCGTTCGTAGTTGACCCTGTGGACTTGGGGATCCAAACCGCTCCACTGAGCGCAATTCGCGGCGGCAGCCCGGCGGATAACGCTGAGATCGTGCGCCGAACTTTCACCGGTGAGGACGGGCCAGTGCGCGACATAGTCACCCTTAATGCCGCTGCTGCACTGTGCGTGGTGGGTGTAGCCACAGACCTGACCACAGGGCTGGAGATGGCGCGCAAATCCATTGATTCAGGGGCGGCCACCGCCGCATTGCAAGGTTTTGTCGCCTGTAGCAATTCCTAAGGCGGCAACTCCGATACACCCACGGGTCAGACTGCCTTCATGACCGAGCCACTCATCATCAGCTGCGACACCTGCACCGCCCGCCACACAGACGCTTGTAGCGATTGCATCGTCAGTTTCTTCTGTGGTGATGCCGACTCCACTCAAGGCGCGATAGTGCTGGATTTCGAGCAGCAGCGGGCACTTCGAGTGCTTGCTCGTGAAGGTTTAATGGGAGAGATTCGCCACACATCGGCTGGCTGAGCCCCATTGGGGCGCGTTCTCTAGCCTTGGCAGGTGTCTGAGTCCGCAACAATCGAGTTCGAAGCACTCGTTGAGGTCGCTCGTAGCTTTGGTATCGAGCATCTTGGTGTTACCGATGCTTCGGTCTTGGATCGTGCTCGTACCGAGCTCTATCGGCGCAAAGAGGCTGGCCTTGCGGACACGCTTGGGTTTACATATCGAAATCCTGATCGGTCTACCGATCCTGAACGCGCATATACGGGTGCAAAGTCTGTAATTGCCGCTGCATGGCCGTACTACTCGCCGGATACCGAACCCGAGCCAGGTGTTCAGATGCATATTGCGAAGTATGCGCGCACAGAGGTTTATGAAGAACTCCGTAGTGCGTTGCGTGGGGTTCAGAAATGGATCAAGAAAGCGGGCTACAAGGGTGTCGTTTTCGTTGACGACAATTCGATTGTCGACCGTGAAGTTGCTTGGCGCGCTGGCCTTGGTTGGTTCGGAAAAAATGCAAACATCCTCTTGCCAGGCGCTGGCAGTTGGTTCGTACTTGGATGCCTAGTAACCACAGCGGAGATTAAGGCGCCAAAAAGACGCATCCCCGACGGATGCGGAACATGTGTGCGTTGCATCGAGGCATGCCCAACTGGAGCGATTGTGGCCGATGGAGTGATTGATGCACGGCGCTGTTTGTCTTGGGTGTTGCAAAAGCCCGGGTCGATAGACCCACAGTTTCGCGATGTGCTGGGTACGCGAATTTATGGCTGTGATGACTGCCAAGACGCCTGCCCACCCAATTCACGCTTTGCGGTTCCCGTGCAGATCAAAGTTCCTTCACGCGAATGGATGCCTGCTTTACGAGTGCTTGAGATGTCTGATGAGGAACTTCTGAAAGAGTTTGATGCGTTGTACATCGCAGACCGTGACCCCAGGTGGTTGCGTCGTAATGCTCTTGTTGCACTTGGAAATGCAGCATCACCGTCGGATTCGCGCGCGCAGGATGCACTTGAGCGTTATGCGAGTGGAGAAGATGAAATACTCTCAGAACATGCGCTTTGGGCACTGCAGCGCACCAAACGGAACCCTGCATGAAACATCTCCTCGTGACCAATGACTTTCCGCCCAAGATCGGTGGAATTCAATCGCTGTTGTGGGAGTGGTGGCGCCGCCTTCCACCTGATTCATTTGCGGTCCTGACTTCACCGTATGAAGGTTCGAGCGATTGGGATGCTGAGCAGCCATTTCACATCGAACGCATCAAAGAAAAAGTCCTCTTGCCGCGTCCGAAGATGGTGCGTCAGATAAACGAAATGGCAAATCGAGTAGGTGCTGATTTTGTGGTGTTGGATCCTGCAGTGCCGCTTGGAATTGTCGGCCCTTACCTTGACCTTCCGTACTACGTCGTACTGCATGGAGCGGAAGTAACAGTGCCCGGACGTCTGCCAGGTAGCCGCGCAGTATTGGGTCGTGTTCTTCGAAATGCCGAACACGTGATTGCTGCTGGTGGATATCCGGCACGTGAAGCAATTCGTGCTTCGCGGCGTGATTTGCCGGTCACGATCGTGCCACCTGGTGTGGATACGGCGAGCTTCATTCCACTGACGCAAGAACAAAAAGAAGATGCGCGAAATCGTTGGGGAATTGAATTAGACGCCGAGATGATTCTTGGGTTGAGTCGATTGGTGCCGCGAAAAGGGTTTGACACCATCATCAAAGCAGTTTCTTTGTTGGCAGTTGATCACCCGAAGATCAAGTTGGTCATCGCCGGTAAAGGTCGCGATCGTAAACGTTTAGAAAAACTGGCTAGCAAGTTGGCTGCTCCTGTGCAGTTCTTGGGCCGCGTGCCAGATGACGATTTGCCCTCACTGTATGGAAGTGCCGATGTGATGGCGATGATGTGCAGGAACCGCTGGCTTGGGCTGGAGCAAGAGGGCTTTGGGATCGTGTTCCTTGAAGCGGCTTCATGTGGAGTGCCGCAAGTTGCCGGTGAAAGTGGTGGTGCAGCCGAAGCCGTCGTTGATGGGGTGACCGGTTGGGTTATGGCCGAGCCTAAAGACGCTTCTGCCACGGCACGTGCCATTAATTCACTGCTGGATTCACAAAGCGATAGCCAAGCAATGGGCAAGGCGTCTCGAGATCGAGCAGTTGCAGAGTTTTCATACGATCTTCTAGCCCGCAGACTGGGTGATGCACTGCGAGTGAATTGGAGTTCCGATGAGTGATTGGCAAGTTCGACTAAACCAAATGGGTACAGGTGTCTTCATCGCAGTCACTCTGTTTGGAGCCATCACATTCAGTGATGCCAGCAAGGCGATTGTGGTTGCAGTTGACCTTGGGCTTGCAGCCATTGGCGTGTTTGCATTCCTACTTGGTTATTGGACCGCAGTACAGCGCAGTCGTACAGATGAGATTTCGGTGACCGAGCTCTACTTCATGGTTAACAACGTGGCTCCTGCAAATGTTCGTCGCCTCATGGTCTGGTGCTTGACCTCGCAAGTTGTGGTTGGGGTGGCTGGAGCGATTGCTAGACCCAACACAGACGGCAAGCCTGGGAGTGTCCTTGCATTCGGCGTGCTCGTTCCGCTTTTTGGCCTCGGATTGAACGGTCACTGGACTGCGAACAACGGCACTTTTGGTCCACGCCGCCGCAAAAGTCCTGCAGATGACGACGGAGTAGGGCAGGATTAGTACATGGCTGACTCCGCAACCCAGACCGCGATCATTGCAGCACCGTTGGATCGTTGCTTTAGCGCGGCGATCGATTACGAGTCCTACCCAAAGTGGGCACACGACGTAAAAGAAGTAGCAGTGCACAAGCGCGATGCGCAAGGACGCGCAATCGAGGTTGAGTATCGCGCATCGGCGCTGGGTCGCAGCACCCACTACACGCTTGCGTATGACTATTCAGCCGCGCCAGCTCGACTCGAGTGGAAGATGGTCAAGGGTGACATCATGCGATCAATCGGGGGCGCTTACACATTCACGGCACAGGATCCGAACACCACAAAGGTCACCTATGACGTTTCGGTTGATCTTGTGATCCCGTTGCCGGGGTTTATCAAGCGTCGTGCTGAGGTTCGTATCGTCAACACATTGCGCGAACTCAAGGCACTGCTCGAATCGTGACCGCCGCTGTCGGCGTCGATGTCGGCGGCACTAAGTGCCTAGGGGTACTTCTAATTGACGGCTCGGTTGAACATGAGCTGCGTCGCCAAACAGTCGATGGTGCGGCACTTTTTGATGTAGTGGCGGAGATGATGCTTCAACTCGCAGCGGAAGCAACGGGTTTAGCGCCAACATTTGGAATTGGAATAGCCGGCTTGGTGGATCGCAACGGTGTGCTGCGAGAGTCACCACATTTGAGTCTCGATAATCGTGCGAATGTTGCTGAACTCCTAGCCGCGAAGGTCGGCACAAAAGTTGCGGTTGACAATGATGCAACCACTGCTGCTCTTGCTGAGTGGACACTCGGCGCTGGTCGGGGAGCGCACAATGTTGCCTGCGTGAGTTTGGGCACTGGCATTGGGATTGGTCTGATAGTCGACGAAAGGCTTGTCCACGGTGCGAATGGATATGCAGGCGAACTCGGGCACATGACTGTTGAACGCAATGGCCCCATGTGTGCTTGTGGTGGTCAGGGCTGCTGGGAGTTGTTCGCATCTGGATCGGCATTGAGCGCGGCGGCAAATAACGCAGGTTTCAGGCCTGAAAGTCTTGCTGAAGCTGCGAGATCTGGGGAGGCTTCTGCGCTCGCGGTGATTGACAACTTCGCAGATCAAGTTTGTATTGGATTGGCCTCAATTGTTTACGCACTCGACCCCGAATTGATCGTGGTTGGCGGTGGGGTAGCAACTGTTGCTGACCTCTTGATCCCGCGCCTAAACAGCAAACTTCAAAATCATGTGTATGGCTCAAATGTGAGGGAGTTGCCAAGAGTTGTGGGGGCACAACTTGGCGAGCACGCGGCCGCAATTGGTGCAGCACTTCTTGCTTAGTGGCGAACCCGCTCTAGGGCTCGAAGCCACTGCTCGTATCCGGGGGCTGCAGGCCTGGGATCAAATTGTTTGTCTAGATGCCAGTTCTGAGTGATCTCATCCAATGAGGACCAGACCCCAACTGCTAGCCCGGCCAAATATGCAGCACCAAGTGAAGTGGTCTCAAGATCACGTGGGCGCAGCACAGAAACTCCAAGCTGATCAGATTGCATTTGCAGCATCGAGTTCATTGCTGAGGCACCACCATCAACTCGAAGATCAACCAAGGTGGGTCTTCCTGATGACTCGAGGGCAGTGTTCATTGCGTCAATGACATCTCGAGTTTGGTAAACCATCGACTCGACAGCGGCGCGCGCAAAGTGTGCGCGTGTGGTGCCGCGTGTGATCCCAAAGACGCCGCCGCGCGCGTCGGGGTCCCACCACGGACTGCCGAGTCCAGTCAGCGCAGGCACAAAGACGAGACCTCCGGAGTCAGGCACACTCAGAGCAAGCGCTTCTGTCTCGCTTGATTTTTCAATGATCTGGAGTCCATCACGCAACCATTGAACCGCTGCACCAGTAACAAAGATCGAACCTTCGAGTGCGTAAACGGGACCATCGCCGAGATCCCAAGCAACCGTTGTAAGCATCCCGCTCATCGGTGTCGGTAGATGGTTGCCGATGTTCATCAACACAAAACTTCCTGTGCCGTAAGTGTTCTTAGCTTGGCCTGCCGCAAAGCATGTTTGCCCAAATAGTGCAGCCTGTTGATCGCCTGCGATGCCTGAAATCGGAGTGCCATCGGCGAGGCCCTTAACGCCGCTGGTGGTAGCGAACATCCCACTTGATGGCAGCACTTGTGGAAGTGCTTCGATAGGTACGCCGATAAGGGCGCACATTTCCTCGCTCCAAGACATCTTGCCGATGTCAAACAACATTGTTCGGCTCGCATTGGACGGGTCGGTGGCGTGAACTGCGCCACCTGAAAGTTTCCAAACGAGCCAAGAGTCGATGGTGCCAAATGCCAAATCGTTGCTGACCTGTACGCCACCTTCATTGATCAGCCAAGCACATTTGGTGCCTGAAAAATATGGGTCAAGTACGAGGCCAGTAGTTGCCCGCACGCGGTCGATGTGGGCGCCAAGGCTTTCGCAATGATTCGCCGTGCGACGATCCTGCCAAACAATTGCCCTGTGTAAGGGTTGGCTCGTTGAGCGACTCCAAGCAACAATCGTTTCGCGCTGGTTTGTAATACCGATGGCAACGGGGGAGCCGTGTTGCGTTACTTCTTCAATGACGCCACAGATGGCATCCCAAATCTCGTTGGCATCGTGCTCAACCCAACCAGGCTGAGGAAAGTACTGCGGAAACTCACGATAAGCACTTGCTGCAGCAGTGCCATCTTTACGAATCAAACGTGCACGCACTCCAGTGGTGCCCGCATCGAGCGCCATCACGAGAGGCTGTGTCATCGCCGTTTGTTCCCCTTGCGTGCCCCAGTTCGGCTTGTTGGCGCCGGACGAGAGCGTTGTGGTGTGGGGCGTGATGTCGGCTGGGTTGCGCGGGGGGTACGTATGAGCTTTTGGCGTTCGTAACCGAACTTCGCCATCACGCCGCCGAAACCAACATAAAGCGGCCCCGACAAAGCGAGACCCAAAAAGGTTCCGGCATTTACGCTGTCACTAAAGAACAAACCGAAGACCACGAGAATGATGACCAGATAAACAAGCCACTCTTTGGTCAGGCGCTTCCACGGAACTTTTCGTGTCGAATCCCAAGCCATCATTCCCCTCCAGACTCTCTGATGAGAGTAACCAATTGGGGAAACAGTGTCGGATTGGAAACCAGCACATCGCGGTTATTTATTGGTGCGCCAGTGAGATCACCG
>CAIYHK010000384.1 GCA_903925985.1 uncultured Actinomycetes bacterium | reverse complement strand
GCGTCACATTGCACGTGGCTCTTGCAGCCGTATGCACCTTCATCAACTCGAACGAGTCCGCGGTAGGTGGTGATACCTCCATCTTTGGAAATCGACTTGGAAACGATCTTCGACGAAGTCTCAGGTGCAGCGTGCACCATTTTGGCTCCAGCATCTTGATGCTGACCAGCTCCGGCGTAAGCCACCGAAAGACCTACACCAGTTGCCTTTGGACCAACCAAATACACGGCTGGATACTTCATCGTGAGCTTGGAGCCGATGTTGCCGTCGATCCATTCCATGTGACCTTCTGCTTCAACACGCGCACGCTTCGTTACGAGGTTGTACACATTTGGCGACCAGTTCTGGATTGTGGTGTAAGTAACACGCGCACTTGGCTTGACAACGATCTCAACCACTGCCGAATGCAATGAGTCACTGGTGTACACGGGGGCTGAACAGCCTTCGATGTAATGCACCTTTGAGCCCTCATCAGCGATGATCAGTGTGCGCTCGAACTGTCCCGCATTTTCGGAGTTGATTCGGAAGTACGCCTGCAACGGCATCTCGCACTCAACGCCCGGCGGTACGTAAATGAACGATCCCCCAGACCAAACCGAGGTGTTGAGGGCAGCGAACTTGTTATCACCGGGTGGAATTACTGTGCCGAAGTACTGCTTTACGAGATCGGGATACTCGCGCAAGGCGGTGTCCATGTCGCAAAATAGAATTCCCTGCTTCTCCAGATCTTCGCGGTTGCGGTGAAATACAACTTCACTTTCGTATTGCGCTGTGACACCAGCGAGGTACTTGCGTTCCGCCTCGGGGATGCCGAGCTTTTCGTATGTGGCCTTCATCTGCTCGGGCAAGTCATCCCATTCGTCCACCTGCTCAGTTGCCGGCTTCAGGTAGTAGAAGATGTCCTGGAAGTCGATGTCTGGCATGTTGGCGGCAAACCACTGCGCCATTGGCTTCTTTTCAAAAACATTGAAACTGCGCAACCGCATTTTGCGCATCCACTCGGGTTCGCCCTTCCACCACGAGATCTGGTCAACCACTCCCTCGTTCAAGCCCTTCTGTGGGTCAAAGGCGTACTCGACTTCATCACTCCAACCGAGTTGGTACTTACTGAGATCGAGGTCAAAGGTGCTCATTCGGGCTCCAAACGGGCTTGTTCCAAGGGGTTGGGATTTGCACTATGACGATAGTGGGAATCCCACAGAAAGGCTACTTCTGGGGCTTTCCAACTAGCCTGAAGCCCTCTTATGGAACGTTTCGGCCTCGTCGGGCTCCCCAATGCGGGTAAGTCTTCTCTATACAACGCACTAACCGGGGGTGGGGCGCTCGCTGCCCCTTACGCGTTTGCCACCAAGGACCCAAACATCGGGGTATCCAAGGTCCCCGATTCGCGTTTGGACGCGCTCGCATTGATGTCAAGAACCAAGTCGACAATTCACGCTTCGGTCCAAGTGGTGGACATCGGTGGGTTGGTCGAGGGCGCCAGCAAAGGTGAAGGCCTCGGCAACAAATTTCTTGCCAACATCCGTGAAGTCGATGCGATCGTTTACGTCCTTCGGGCATTCGAAGACGATGACGTACCCGGCCCCTCCGATCCACTTGAGCATCTGCGCGTTGTTGAACTCGAACTCGCATTAGCCGACCTCGAAACTGTTGAATCACGACTTGCACGCGCACAAAAAGCCGCGAAGTCTGACAAGAGCCTTGCCGAGGAGGCTGCACTACTAGCCAAAGCGCACGCACTATTGGCTGAAGGCACACCGCTTTATCGCGCTGGCTTAAAGCCCGAAGAGCGCGAAGGGCTTGCGCCACAGTTTCTCCTCACCAACCGCCGCGTGCTTGCGGTTGTAAACGTGGGCGAGAACGACCTAGACAAAATTCCAGAAGTCGAAGCCCGGGTCAGGGCAGAGTTTGCGCAGCATGGCGCCACCAACGATGACGATGTGCAGGTCCTTGGCATGTGCGTTCAACTCGAAGCCGAAGCTGCATCAATTGAAAATCCTGATGAGCGCCGCGAGATGCTCGAAGGCCTCGGGCTCGGTGATGGTGCGCTCACACGAATGGTGCGCACTGCCTACCACCTGCTTGGACTGCGCACATTCTTCACAACCGGAGAGAAAGAAACGCGCGCGTGGACCTTCAACGCCGGAGCCAAGGCCCCGGAGTGCGCTGGCAAGATCCACTCCGATCTTCAGCGTGGGTTTATTCGCGCTGAAGTCATTCACTGGGATGAACTCTTGGAGATCGGCTCATGGCAAAAGGCCAAAGAGCTCGGCAAGATTCGCGCCGAAGGCAAGGACTACGAGGTAGTTGATGGTGACACGATGGAGATCCGTTTCAACGTCTGATCATCAGTGGCGTTCGGGTGCCATAACGACTGCGTTTGGTGTTCTTCCCGCATCTATTGCACACACGCGATCGTTACGCCGTCGCGGATTGCTCGGATTGGACAACTTCGGTTCGATCCTCGTTTTGCCGAATACTCGGTGGATACACACGTTGGGTATGCAATTTCCGATTGACGTGGCACATATGGACGCTTCGGGTGTGATCGTCGCAATCGAAACTGTGACACCTAACAAAATCACTCTTCCGGTTCTGTCGGCTCGGGTGGTGCTGGAAAGTTACGCTGGCATGATGTTCCGCCACGGTCTCCGTAAAGGTATGAAAATCACCGTTAATCACGTACCAAGTGCGGCGATCTGATGGGGAGTCTGTATGTGGTCGCCACGCCGATCGGCAACCTCGGAGATCTAACACTGCGGGCAACTGAGACATTAAGCAAAGTTGATGTGATCGCCTGTGAAGACACTCGGCGCACCGGAAACTTGCTTCGTCACATCGGTGCCAAAGACTTCCGCTATGTCGTGGTTAACGAACACACCGAATATGACGCCACAAATCAGATTGTTGACGCCCTGAACAATGGCGATGATGTTGCACTAGTCAGCGATGCAGGCACGCCAGGGATCAGTGACCCGGGTTCGTTGTTAGTGCAAGCGGTGATTGAAGCTGGACACCAAGTGGTGCCAATTCCAGGTGCCTCTGCAGCGATTTCTACTCTGTCAGTAGGTGGGCTGGATACACGTCGATTCTTCTTCGAAGGATTTCTCCCCCGAGATGGAAAAGAACGCACTGACCGACTGGCCTTTTTGAAGTCCGTTCCTGTTACGACAGTTGTCTACGAAGCACCGCACCGCATTGTGAAAACGTTGAACGAATTACAACAAAATCTGGGGGGCGAGCGACGGGTTGTACTTGCGCGCGAGTTGACCAAAATCCATGAGGAGATCTGGCGTGGAAGCATCAGCGATGCCATTGAACACATCTCCAACGCGGAGCCGATTGGAGAGTACGTGATTCTCATTGAATCCGCTCCACCACGACCCGCAGTAACAGAGGGCCTGATTGACTCAGCGCTAAAGAGCGCACTCGTTGACGGTCGCAGTGTCAAAGATGCAGCCAATGATGTTGCGGACATGTTTCAACTCCCTAAGCGTGATCTGTATGAGCGTGCGTTGCGTCTACGGGGTCAGCTGTGAACAAGCCCCGCATGTGGTCGCACCACTCAGTACTGTTTTTCGACCTTGACGGCGCTCTCATTGATTCCAAGTCCGGCATTGAAAAGGGTCTCAATGCAACCTTTGATATCTATGGCCTTCCGCATGTGACCACTGATGAGCTTTCGTGGATTGTTGGGCCACCATTCCAAGTGACCGTGCCCCAGTTGCTAGGTGCGCGAGATGCACACCATCTTGATGTCCCAGAGTTCATTCGTGAATACCGCAAGATTTATGCCGATGGCATCATCCAAGAGACACCGTTAATGCCCGGCATCGCGGCCATGCTGCAAGCGGCCAAGGAAGATTGGCCTTTGGCGATTGTCACTTCGAAACCCGAACCCCAGGCCCGAATAGTTCTTGAAACCACGGGCGTTATTGATCACTTCGACGTAATTGTTGGTGCTCCGATGGATGAAAACGTACGCAAGGCAGTCCTTTTGGCAAAAGCTTGTGAATTGTTTGATGCCTCACACAGTTTGCGTCCCAAACATTCAAACTCGTGGATGATCGGTGATCGCCACCACGACATCGATGCCGCGACTGAAGAAGGTGTTTCATCAATTGGGGTCATGTGGGGTTATGGCTCTCATGACGAGTTCACCGCCGCAGGTGCAACTCACATCGTTCACAAACCCGAAGAACTCCTACATTTGTTGCAAACCCAACTTCGCTGACACGACAGAGACTTCCAACCTCCACGGCAGCATTACGATTGCCTCATGGGGGTCAAGCGTTTCAAAACGCTGATAACAAGGCACGGAGCTTGGCTGCTTGTTGCTGGCATCGTGGCAGCTGGTGCGATCTCATTCGGTAACCAGCCATCCAAACAGATTTGGAAACACGAATGGAAGGCGGTGACTGATCCACTCGATACGCCGCTTCCACTCGCAGACTCCCCCGTTCACTCGTTGCGATTCACCATGCAGTGCCCTGAAGTCGCGCAAAGCTCACAAACGTTGCTTTCATTGTCTGCAGCGCCAGGAGTAGTTCAGTCATTTCGGTTAGTGCAAAAAATCGACACGCTGCATCTTGAATTTGAGGGTGAAACAATTGCTGACCGCCTCTTAACTGATGATGAGTGTGACGTCGAACTTTTATTCAATGACAAGACAAGTGAAGCAACTTTCCGGGTCGGAGATCTAGCGCAAGTCATCGCCATCGATCGTGGTGACTCGTTGTACGCCGCCCCAAGAATTACTGGGATACACGCCGCCGATTCACTGCGTCTACTTGACGCTCGCCTGACGCTAGAAATTCAAACCGCTGAGACACAGCCTGAACGTGCGCAAATGGTCGCCTTCTTTGTGGCCGTTGGACTACTAATGCTTCTGCTGGCGCTGACTCGTAGCCTTCGCAGAGAGCACGCGTACAACTTTGCAATCGGCCCACCGGCTGTGCCGACCAGTCGAACATGGCCTGCAACGGCCTTGGTTGCTTTCACGACCATCTGCGCGATGGTTATTGCCCCACCCGTAATCGATGATGGCTGGCTGACAACGATGGGGCGCAAGTTCAGCGCACTTGGATATGTAACTAACTACTTCCACAATGCGTGGCCCGCAATGCCACAGGGCCATTGGCTGACCGCACTAAGTCAGTTATGGCTTGATACAGCAGAGAATGTTCTGCTTATGCGTTCAGCGTCCGCAATCGCAGCGATCGCGTCTTGGTTGATCCTAAAGCGGTGGGTTTTGCAGCCGATTGCCGCGAACTGCAATTCAAAACTCCCGATCTACTTTGCTGCAGTTGTTTACCTTCCGTGGGTTGCCGTGCCGATGATGACCCTTCGGTACGAACCAATAATCGTGCTCTTGTGGTCCATTGGTCTTGCTGCTGTAATGCAAGTGTTCAAGAGTGGCTCACCGTCAGCCTTTGCAACGGTCTTGGCAGTTGGTGCACTTGGCGTAATAGCTCACCAAACGGGATGGGTTGTTGTGTCACTATCGGTCGTGGCGACTGTTGCGCTGGTTGAGCACCATCGTGCCGGCCAACGGGTGCCATGGTCACTCCATGCAGCAAACACAGTCGCAATTGTTGGCACTGCATTCACATCATTGATTCTTGACAACCGAGTGAGCGATCTGTTTCGCTCCGCTGGAGATTTTTCTGATGCCCGCGCATATCAAAAGTCAGCGTTGAGCATCGAGCATTGGCTCGCAGGGCTCAACAATTCACCAAACATCCGCGCATTTGCAGTACTTGGTTTCCTCGCACTCTTTGCCGTTGGGTTGCGGCGGCGTGCAACCGAAGCTCCTTCAATGAAGTTGCTGCGGTTGGTTGTGATACTCGCACTTACATCCACGGTTATCAATGCAAGCAAATGGATCTGGCATCTAACGGTGCTCGCGCCAGTGGCATGTGTGCTTGCAGCCCTAGTTGCAATCGACATACTCAATGACTACGACACACCTAAATTCAAGAACAGGATTCAACTTCTCGCCTTAGTTGCGTCAATCACGGCAGGTATCGCGATCACACGCGATACCAATATCGACGCCGACTTCAAGAGCGGTTGGGTTTTGATCCCTCTCGCAGTAGTGGCTTTGATTCCTCTTCTCTTACGCATGAAGCGCTGGGAATCAAAAGACATAAAGTCAGTCGGTGGTCGGTTAGCTCTTTGCTCGGTAATGCTGTCAACCGCGATCGTTATCGGATCAAGTTGGGTTCCACGTTTGGCTGACGTGAACGACACTCATTGGAGCATGGTCTACCAAAATCTGCGCAGCATCAACCATGCAAATGAGTGTGGCGTGATGGAGCATTTTGATGCGACAACTCCTGGAAATCCGTTGCCAAGTTCTGAAACACAAGTACCTAACCCGGCATTCCCGCCCGCCAAACTGCGTGGAGTAGACACCACTCCGGTCGGTGAGCTCAACACATACACATCCGCGGATCCGAATAATCCCGATTTCGTTGGCCGTGTGGCTACACCTTGGCAGTCGGTCACAGACGCGGACGAGGTTGTGTTCTGGGCACTCGGCACTTACGACGAACAGCCAAGCGTGAAAATTGTGGCCCGTGATGCAAGTGGTGAAATCTCCGAAGTTGAATTGGAACCACCGCTCATTCCTGACGATTCAGTACGACCCACGAATGACCTCAACCAACCAGCGGTGGATTCCGCACCATTGTGGATATTGCACCGGGTGCAGGTTCCTGCGGAAGCACTAGAACTTTCAATTCGGCTGTTCGATACGTCAGCTGAGCCGAATGCGTGGGAAGCGACGACGGTACTTGCCGAGCCCGACACACGAACCTTGCGTTACGTGCATGATGTCAATCCAGCACAGACCTATGTCGAGCCTTCGGTTCTCATGTTCACTCCGTGCGTTCAGGAACCAGACATAGAACGTGGATTGGTCAATGATGTACGCCTCATCATTGGTCAACGCACATGGGCATTTGGTTATCTGAGTTTTGAATACACCCGTCTTGAAGTCGGTTGTAAAGAAATTGAGGAACTCAAATTTGTTTGCGCGTATCTGATTCAGTAATCAGCAAGTGGCATCGCTGCTATCTGACGTGAGATAGCAATTAAGTTGCCGTGCTCGTCCCAGATTTCGCCATCTTCTTCAACTAATCCATTTTTCACAAACCTCGAAGAGAATGACGTTGCGAGCCTGGTGCCAGTTGGTATTTGTCGGTAGTGAACAGTGAGTTCGATAGTTGGGACCCATCCCGCTTGGCCGACCAAGTTGAACACCGCAGGAGCAGTTGCATCAGCAGCGATAAACGTAGAAAGCGCATCCATCGGACGATCATCTGGAAATGCGAACCACGCACGCATAGTGCCTTTTCCATTGGGCTGATTCAAAACAAAGCCAACATCTTCTGGGGAGAGCCGTAGGGCGAGCCGTTGCATCAACTGCGGGCCACTACCACTCGCATCGGTAGCCAGAGACTCATACGGTGGAATCTGTGGGGGTTGACCTTTGACAATCTCGCGACCGATCGACTGAAGGTTGCCAAAGGCGCCCATGGCCGTGATGGCAATTCGTCCGTCTGACTTTCCAGAAGGATCATTGATCTTGAGCTTGGCAATCATTGAGTTCGTGAGTCGACCACGTTTGACAGTTTCAACTTCAATCCTCGCCCTGCCTGGCGGTACGGGCATTAGATAATGAACCGTGATGGTGTACGGATCGGGGCGCTCTCCATGGAGTTGCATTGCGCGCATCATCACTGCGCCGATATAGCCACCGTTTGCTGCACCGTAGATATCCCAGCCGTCGAGAATCTCGGCTTCGTATTGCCCAACCGTGTCATCACCACCAACTTTTGTGACCTTGGTTGCGCGATCAAACTCAAACATGACCGCTTAATCGTAGGTGTGAAGGTGCCTTGCCCACCTAACCTTGCGATGTGCCGCGGTTTTCGTTGACAACTCCCATTTATTACGTAAACGCCAAGCCTCACCTTGGTCACGCATACACGACCATCGTCGCCGATGCGGTGGCGCGCTGGCACAGGATGCTCGGGGAGGACGTTCACTTCCTAACGGGTACCGACGAACACGGTCTCAAGATTCAGCAGGCTGCTGATGCGGCTGGGGTGTCTCCACAGCAATTCGCCGACGACATCGCGCCACTATTCCAACAAGCTTGGGAGCGGCTTGGTATCACGAACGATGACTTCATTCGCACAACAGAAAATCGACACAAGGTTGGAGTCCAAAAACTCCTGCAGGCGTGCCACGACGCCGGCGACATCGAACTAGATGTCTATCGAGGTCTCTACTGTGTGCCTTGTGAGGCTTACTACACCGAAGAAGAATTAGTCGCCGAAAGTGGCGCGAGCAATCTCTGCCCAATCCACAAAAAACCCGT
>CAIYHK010000383.1 GCA_903925985.1 uncultured Actinomycetes bacterium | reverse complement strand
GGGTTTCCTTATCAACAAATGCCGCAACATAGTCGACGTGTCCATCGGTGTCAAAGTCAAGTGCTAATCCATTTGGCAACCAAAGCAGTGACTCTGCCCCGAGTCGATCAAGCAAGTTCCGTTCCAAATCTGCACGTGTAAGGCCTGGATTACGATTCGGATTCAAGAGGCACTGCTCAGTAGTGGCCAATAGCCCTGCACCATTTCCTGTGATTGACCCACCTTCAAGAACAACTGGCACTGACTCAAGCTTGTGGCCAAGAAACTCAGCGACACGTCGGGCAATCAAGGCATCACGATCGAATGGTAAAAACTTCTCACCCCATCCGTTGAATACCCAATCTGTGGCAATAACTTCAACTTCTCCACTGGGGTGATAATCCTTTGTATAAATGGGTCCTGTATCGCGAAACCATGCATCATCCATGTCCAGCGTGACTATCTCTACGGAAGCGCCGCAAAGTTTGTTTGCAGATGCCACTGATGCTGGTGGTACGAGCAGAGTTACTGGTTCAAACTCTGCGATTGTGTTTGCAACTAGAGCATGGGCTTTCTCAGCATCAGCAATGCGTCCTTTGTAAATTGACTCACGTGCCGGCCAGCACATGATGGTCTGTGCATGCGCTTCAAATTCACCTGGAAGAATTCGTGTCACTCAGGTTCACCATCAAGGGTGCTCAAATTGCGATACAGATCAGGACGCCGGTCACGGAAAAGACCCCAACTGTTGCGCAAGTTTTCCTGTCCTCGGAGATCAAAAGACTGGATGATGAATCCTTCGCTACTTCGATCTAGCTCTTGAACCTTCTCACCCGTCACATCAGTGATGAACGATGATCCATAGAAGGTGATGCTGTTGGCAATACCAACTTCGTGCCCGACACGGTTTGCTGCGATCACGGGAACAAGATTCGATGCCGCGTGTCCTTGCATCGCACGCTGCCAATGTCCTGCGGAATTCCATTCAGGATTCGGTGGCTCACTCCCGATCGCAGTTGGATAAAACAGAAGTTCGGCTCCCGCAAGAGCCATGCAGCGCGCCGCCTCTGGAAACCATTGATCCCAACAAATTCCAACACCAATCTGTGCATATGCAGTTGGCCATACCTTGAATCCGGTGTCACCGGGACTGAAGTAATACTTTTCCGTATAACCAGGGCCGTCGGGAATGTGGCTTTTGCGGTATTTGCCAATCTTGCGACCATCGGCATCCACAATGACCACGGTGTTAAAAAGTGCCTGGTTCGCACGCTCGTAGATACTGATCGGGAGAACAACCTTTAGTTCTGCTGCTACTTCGCACATTCGCGCCAAGGCACGATTTTCATCAACGGGTACCGCGAGTTTGAGGAATTCGGGATGTTGGTCTTTACAGAAATAGTGCCCTTCGAAGAGTTCGGGAAGCAGAATTACCTGGGCTCCAGCGGCTGAGGCTTCCCGCACTAGGCCTTCTGCGCGGGCAATATTCGCAGCAGAATCGGCCTCCATAGCCATTTGTATGGCTGCCACAGTGACAGACGAGCCTTGGGTCATGCATTCAAGGGTACGCCGTGAGGAAATGGCCTGAGAACCTGCAACACTTTTCAGATGACTATTGCCGACTTCACCCCTACTGCGGTGGCAACCATCCCCGCAATCGTTCAGCGTGCCCGTGATGCCTTTGATTCGGGACGCACGCGACCGCTCTCATGGCGCCGAGCACAACTTGATGGCATGCGCAAACTTCTTGAGGACAACTCAGAGCAACTACTAGCCGCGCTGGCCGCAGACCTGGGTAAGCCCGCTGCTGAGGGCTGGGTCACTGACATCGGTTTCACAATTGGCGAGATCAAGTTGCTGCAAAAAAATCTACGAAAGTGGACTCGCCCAGAGCGTGTTTCGACTCCAATTGTGGCGCTCCCCGGTTCGAGTCACCGCGTAGCCGAGCCACTTGGTGTGGTCGCGATCATCTCACCGTGGAACTATCCAATTCAGTTGTTGCTATCCCCAGCAGCTGGCGCAATCGCCGCGGGCAACTCAGTGGTCTTGAAGCCAAGCGAAATTGCTCCACACACTTCAACAGTGATTACCGAACTCATCCACCGTTATTTGGACCCCGACGCAGTCCAAGTGATCGAGGGTGGCGTGGCTGAAACCACCGAACTGCTTGCACAAAAATTTGACCACATCTTCTACACGGGAAATGGTCGCATCGGTCGAGTCGTAATGGAAGCAGCAGCAAAACATCTCACGCCAGTGACACTCGAACTTGGGGGCAAGAGCCCAACCATTGTTGATGCAACTGCAAACCTTCGGGTGGCGGCGCGCCGTATCGCATGGGGCAAGTTCTTGAATGCGGGACAAACCTGCATTGCGCCTGACTACCTACTTGTCGACAAGAAAGTAGCTTCTGCATTCGTTGGAGAGCTTCGTGTTGCAATCAAAGAGTTCTACGGAGATGACCCGAAACAAAGTGGGGACTACGCACGAATTGTTAATGGTCATCACTTCAACCGACTCGCATCAATGCTTGAGAGCGGCTCTGCCGTTATAGGCGGCGAGACCGATGCCAACACCAAGTACATCGCCCCAACGGTGCTCTCCGATGTCAACATCTCTGCGCCAGTGATGCAGGATGAAATATTCGGGCCGATTCTTCCAATGGTTGAGATTGACAACGTGGCTGAAGCAATTGCATTTATAAATTCAAAGCCACACCCACTTGCCCTCTACGTATTCAGTGAAGATGACCGTGCGATTGATGCAGTAATCGAACGCACTACGGCAGGTGGAGTCACTGTGAATGGCACGATCCTTCACATTTCGAATCCAAATCTGCCTTTTGGCGGTGTCGGTGAAAGTGGCATGGGTGCTTATCACGGCAAATCAAGTATCGACATCTTCCAGCACCGCAAGCCGGTGCTTCGTAAGAGCACCAAAGTTGATCCGTCCATCGCCTACCCGCCTTACACTGAGAAGAAGATGAAACTAATTCGCAAAGCGGTCTAGGAGCCTTCGCATGTCAGATCTACAAGCACAACTTGAAGAAGCTGGAAACATGATCACCGTGCCCGCATCCTGGGGCACGTTTGATGAGTTTCACGCCAAGCTCGCCCTGCTGCGCAAACATGATCCTGTTCACCTTGTGAATGCCCCCGATCACTACCCTTTCTGGTTGCTCACAAAGAATGCCGACATCTTTGAGATCGAGGCCAAGAGCAACATCTTTTTGAATGAGCCGCGTCCGATTCTTGCCAATGTGGAAGCCGACGATCACACTCGCAATAACGGGAACATGCTGCGCACCCTCATTCACATGGATGAACCCGACCATGCTGAATATCGCAAGGTGGCCGCTGATTGGTTTCTGCCCAAAAACCTTGCGCGGCTAGATGCCCGCATGAGCGAGCTCGCAAAACAATCCGTTGACAAGATGTCCGATCTGGGTGGCAAATGCGATTTCTCACGTGACATCGCTTTGCAATATCCATTGCAGGTGATCCTTGCAATTCTCGGATTACCAGAGACCGACTATCAGCGCATGCTCATGCTTACCCAGGAAATGTTTGGGAACGCAGACCCTGACCTCCAGCGCGGCACCACTATTGAAGATTTGACTCAAGTAATCAATGACTTTTTCATCTACTTCAGTGAATTGAGTGCATCGCGCAAGTCAACCCCGACTCACGATCTTGCTTCAACCATCGCCAATGGCGAGGTGTATGACAAACCACTTGGTGATGTTGAGATGATCTCGTATTACATCATCACTGCAACTGCTGGGCACGACACAACCAGTGCAGCAATTGCAGGTGGAATGCTTTCTCTGTTGCAGAATCCAGATCAGCTGAAGCGACTACAAGACGACATGTCTCTGCTCCCAACAGCAGTTGATGAGATGATCCGATGGGTTTCTCCGGTAACTCACTTCATGCGTACTGCCACAGAGGATTACACGATCCGCAATACAACTATCAAGGCGGGTGAGTCAGTTCTTCTCTCCTATCCATCTGGAAACCGCGACGAAGACACCTTCACTGACCCGTTCAAGTTTGATGTCGGTCGCACACCTAACCGACACCTTGCTTTTGGATTTGGTATTCACTACTGCCTTGGCGCAATGCTCGCCCGCATGGAGATGCGAACGTTCTTTAATGAGTTGATCCCTCGAATCAAAACCATGGAACTCGCCGGCGATTACGCCCACATTCACACCACATTTGTCGGTGGGCTGAAGCGACTACCAGTCACATATTCGCTGAAGTGAAAGCTCGGCGCTCGCCGGAACAACGGCGAATTGTTGTCGAGCAGATTGAATCCTGGCTTCGTGAACACCCGGGAGCTACTTACACGGAACTTGCTTTAGGCATTGGCATCCACACTGAGGATGCGCGCAAATTAACCACCAGACGGGTACGGCATCTGGTGACTGATCTCGAGTCAGAGATCAAAAATCGTGGCGGATACCAGACCATCTGGACCAACGACAAGATCCTGCAAGCCCTCCGTGAAGCCGCCGGTGGTTCAGAAATGCTCTCGGGTGGGCACTACGCAGACCTCGTAGCTGAAGGAGCTGTACAAGGCCCGACTCTGCCGCGTGTAATCCAGGTCTTTGGTTCGTGGGCAAACGCATGCGCCCTCGCTGGTCTATCAATAGGCCATACCCCACGGGATGATTACTCACGCAGTTGGACCGAAGAAGAACTTGTGCACTTCATGGCAGATTTTCTGCTTGCATCGGACTCGGCATCAATTGAGTCCTATGCGAAGTGGTCAGTGAGCGATCCTGCAACGAAAAGGCCATCGGCTGGAACCATTCGTAATCAAGTTGGACAATGGAATGATGTCAAAGCACGCGCCTTACGAGAACTACGGCGAAGTTGGGCATGACTGACAACACGAAGCGTCACCACCGACATCGTGACACAGTCCATGGCCGTGGCTACTTTCGTCGTCTCGGTCCCGGAATTGTCACCGGTGCAGCCGATGATGACCCAAGTGGAATCGGCACCTACTCACAAGTTGGCACATCATTTCAATTCCAGTTGCTCTGGACGGCTCTTCTTGCACTTCCTCTGGCGGCTGCAGTGCAAGAAACCACAGCACGACTCGGACTCGTAACGGGCAAGGGCCTTGCGGCAATTATTCGCGAACATTACAAGCGTTGGGTTTTATGGCTCATGGTCACTCTGGTGACTGCAGCAAACACCTTCAATATCGGTGCCGACCTGGGTTCGATGGCCGCAGCAACCAAGCTATTGATTCCTATTCCAACACCGGTGTTGTTGATTGGATTTGCAGTCGGCATGGCCGTACTTGAGATCTTTGTGCCTTATCACCAGTACGCACGCGTACTCAAGTGGCTGTGTCTTTCAATCCTCTCTTACATACTTGTGCTTTTCGTCGTTGAAGTGAGCTGGGGTGATGTTGCTAAAAATACCTTCGTTCCGAATATGACCTTCGACCGAACAACAATCGCTGCTCTGATTGCAATATTTGGCACGACCATCTCTCCATATCTCTTCTTCTGGCAAACCAGTGAAGAGGTGGAAGAGCATAAAGATCGTCATCGAGATGGCGACACCACCGTGCATCGAGCTGAGTTGTCTGCGATGCGAGGTGATGTGTTTGTTGGTATGAGTTCTGGCGTAGTGGTGATGTTTGCGATCATGGTTACTGCGGGCACCACTATTGGTAGCAAAGGCAGCGCGACCATTACGACAGCTGAGCAAGCCGCTGCTGCGTTGGAACCATTGGCAGGAAGATTCACGAGCCTTGTTTTCACACTTGGCATCGTTGGAACCGGGCTACTAGCCATTCCTGTGCTTGCTGGTTCAACCGCATACGCATTGAGTGAAACTTTTGGATGGCGTGAGGGTCTGAGTCTGCGGATGAATCAAGCGAAAGCTTTCTACGCTGTGATCACAACATCAATGCTTGCTGGCCTTGCGATGAATCTGGTTGGCGTTGACTCCATACGCACTCTCTATCTCGCTGCAATCCTGAATGGACTCGCAGCACCACCATTGATTCTTGTGATCTGGCTACTGGCACGCAGGAACGATGTTTTGGGTGCACGCCGTAGCAACTTGCTATCTCAGGTTCTGGTCGCACTTGCTGCTCTAACAATTGCTGTCCTACCAGTGTTGTTTATCTTTGCTGACTGAGCGTCAGCTCGTGTGATAGTTAGGTGCTTCTTTTGTGATGGTCACATCGTGGGGGTGACTTTCAGCCCGACCCGCGGCGGTCACTTTCATGAGTCGCGATTTTGTCCGCAAATCTTCCAGCGATGCGGCACCGGCATATCCCATGCCCGAGCGGAGACCACCGACCAATTGATAAACAACATCCGCCAAGAAGCCGGCGTAAGGAACACGACCTTCGATGCCCTCTGGAACAAGCTTGCGCGAACCTGACTCTGCTTCATCTTGAGCCGTTGCATATCGATCAGCGCCGAATCCCTCCATCGCACCAAGAGAACCCATGCCACGGTACGACTTGTATTGGCGCCCTGCGTAGAGTTCGAGTTGCCCTGGTGCTTCATCGGTCCCAGCGAGAATGCTTCCGAGCATCACGGTTTCTGACCCTGCAGCAATTGCCTTGACTATGTCACCGGAATACGTGATACCACCATCGCCGATCACCGGAATCCCGAGTTGACGCGCACGTTGTGCAGAGTGGAATATCGCAGACAACTGGGGCATCCCCGAACCCGCGATCACTCGAGTGGTGCAAATAGAACCAGCACCGATTCCAACCTTCACGGCATTGGCACCAGCTTTGACTAGGTCTTCGACACCTTCTGGAGTCACAACATTTCCGGCCACGATCGGCAGATCCTTATAAAGGCTTCGGATCCGTTCAATCGCACGCACTACTCCCCCGGAGTGACCATGTGCAGTGTCAATGACAATTGCATCTACTCCTGCTGACACCAATGCTGATACTCGAGATTCGAGATCTGGCCCGACACCCACTGCAGCGGCAACCCTCAGGCGCCCACTGGAATCCTGGGTTGAGTTTGGATGTTCAAGTTTTTTAAGAAGGTCCTTCACCGTAATGAGCCCGCATAGTTTGCCTTCTTTGTCGACCAGTGGAAGCTTTTCAATCCTGTGCTTCTGTAGAAGCGACCGTGCCTCGTCAAGCGTTGTTCCTTCGGGTGCAGTTACTAACGGAGCCGCGGTCATGAATTCAGAGACCGATTTACTCATGTCACTCGGATTACAAAACCGCACATCACGATTAGTGAGAATCCCCAAAAGTTTGCGGTTCTCATCCATGATTGGGACTCCTGAAAATTTGAACTTTGCCATCATTGCCTCGGCTTCACCGAGTGTCGCTGAGATCGGCAGAGTCACTGGATCAGTGATCATTCCACTTTGGGAGCGCTTCACCTTCACAACCTCGCCGGCTTGATCGACAATTGACATGTTCCTGTGCAGGACCCCGATTCCACCTTGGCGTGCGAGGGCAGTTGCCATTCGGGATTCGGTCACCTTGTCCATAGCCGCCGAGACGAGAGGGACAGCAAGTCTGATGTCAGCAGCAAAAGTGGCGGAAGTGTCAACATCTGACGGCAAGACATCACTCCAAGCTGGGACTAAAACAACATCATCAAAGGTCAGACCCTCATCTTCACGGAATATTTCGCTGGTTTTCATTCGTTGCCTCCTAGTTGCAAAGTTGGATAAGAGCATCGACGAGCAATTTGTGCTCGGCTTCGTGTACACGTTCAGTGAAATCTTCGAGAGAATCTTGGGCCGACACCGGAATCTCCACTGTGGCGATCACGGGCCCGTTGTCCACGCCTTCATCGGGCACAAAATGAACCATTACGCCACTGCGCGCCCGCTCACCGCGAATCGCCTCTGAATGAGCACGCTCAATTGAATTGATACCTGGGAGTTCGCCAGGCAGCGCGGGATGAAGGTTGATCACGGGACAGCCAACATGATCGAGAAAGTTAGCCGAGAGCAGCAGCATCCAGCCGGCCAGCACCACATAATCGGGATTAAATTGTGAAACTTGTGCTGCGAGGCGCGTGTCGTAATCACGCCGCGGCTCACCTTGCTCTTTTTCCAAACACACTGCTTCGATCCCTGCATTACGGGCGCGCTGGAGAGCGAGAGCATCACAGTTATTTGAAATCACAGCAACAACATCAGCCGCGAGCACATTGGTGCTACAAGCGTCCACGATTGCTTGCAGATTTGTCCCGGTTCCGGATGCCAGAACAACGAGACGTCCAGTCACCGCAACACGACTCCGCGTTGCCCCGCCTCAAGGCGACCAATAATCCAGGTCTGTTCACGAATTGCATTACGAACCGCATCGGTTTGATCTGGGCTGGCGACTACAACCATTCCGATTCCCATGTTCAGGGTGCGATAGAGCTCATCTTTATCCATTGCCAGAATTTCACGAACAAGTTGGAACAGTGGTGGAACTGGCCATGAGTCCACTTCAACTACAGCACGCACATTTTCTGGAAGTACTCGCGGCAAGTTATCTGGCAAACCACCACCAGTGATGTGCACCAATGCGCGGGCCAAATCCTCTCGCAGCACTCGATCAAGCACAGGTAGGTAGTTGCGATGCGGCTCCAGCAATGCGTCCGCCAGCGATACCTCTAGTGGAGCAACCACAGTCTCCAACGGCATCCATTCAAAGGCTTTGCGGAGCAGTGAATATCCGTTTGTGTGTGGGCCATTAGATGCGACACCGATCAGCACATCTCCAGGGCGTGGTGGTGACGATGGCAGCAGTTTTGCTTGATCAACCACACCAACCAAAGTGCCTGCGATGTCAAAAGCACCATCGTTGTAGACACCTGGCATCTCTGCTGTTTCACCACCGAGCAAGGCACATCCTGCAACTTTGCAAGCTGAAGCCATTCCTTCCACGATCTCGGCAACCATTTCACTGCGTAACTTTGATGACGCAACATAGTCAAGGAAGAACAATGGTCGTGCACCTTGGACAAGCACGTCGTTGATGCAGTGATTGACGATGTCCACACCTACTCCGCGGTACCGACCCGTGCGAGCTGCGATTTCAACTTTGGTACCCACTCCATCGGTCGAAGCGACCAAAACTGGATGGTTGTAGTCCTTTAGGGCACTGACATCAATGGAGCCTCCGAATGAGCCCACCCCACGCAGAACATTAGGCCCGTGTGTGGCTTCCACAGCAGCCTTCATTTTGTCTACCGCTTTTGTGCCTTCATCAATGTCCACTCCCGTAGCTGCATAGCTAGTGAGCATTGCGCCGCGAGCGCGCCACCCGATATCACGTCGAAATTGCACTCGTTCAAAACTTATTTTTTCGACAGCCGAATACGCTGCAGCCCGAGCGGACACGAGATCAACGCCCGTACCGACCACAGTCAACACCCGACCACCTGTGGTCTTGAATTCGTTACCAGCCTTTTGGGTGCCTGCGTGGTACACAAACGAATTCTTTCGGTCGATGTCATCAAGACCCTTGATGATCTTTCCAGTCTTTGGCTTTTCGGGATAGCCCTCGCTTGCCAGCACGACTCCAAGCGCGGCGCCGAACATCTTTGGCTTGAAGTCACTTGCAACATTTCCTTTGGCACATGCATAAAGAATCGGCAACAGATCTTCTTGCAGTAACGGCAACAGAACTTGGGCCTCAGGATCACCAAAGCGACAGTTGTACTCAATCAGCTTTGGGCCATCTGTTGTATGCATAAGCCCGGCATACAAAGCCCCTCGGTACGGTGTGCCAAGAGAATTCATGTGATCAAGAATCGGCTGGATGAAAACACGAACAAGATCGTCAAGTTCTGGCATCCCGGGGGCTGGTGCAGGTGCATAAGCACCCATGCCACCAGTATTCGGGCCCCGATCACCCTCAGCAATTCGCTTGTGATCCTGGCTAAGTGGGAAAGCTACGGCACGAGTGCCATCACACATCGCAATCAGTGAGTACTCAGCACCTGTTAATCGTTCTTCGAGAACTGTCTCGGTGTCGTGCACCATTTGCTTAATGGCAGTCTCAATCTCTGCATCAGTTTGTGGAACCAAAACACCTTTGCCTGCAGCAAGACCCGATGCTTTTACAACCACTGGCACAGAGATGTCACGCCACCAGTTGATGGCTGCATCAACTTCACCCTTGTTAAATGTTTTCGATCTTGGAGATGGGATTCCGAGTCGAGTTGCCACCTCGCGCGTGTAAGCCTTTGACCACTCAAGACGAGCACACGACCGTGTCGGACCAAATACCGCCACGCCGTCTTCTATAAGTGTGTCGGCAAGACCCGCTGCCAATGCAGCTTCAGGACCAATCACAACTAGTTTGATGTCATTGGATCGACAGGCATGGCGAATTGCATTGAGATCGTCAACTTGGGCATCAATGCGAATTCCAGGCATGGCATCACTACCAGGAGCTACAAACAGCGCTGCGCAATTAGGTGACTTACTTATTGCTTCGGCGAGTGCGTGCTCGCGCCCACCGGCACCGACCACCATGACTCTCAACAACGACCTTGTCATCCGATGGCACCTTCAAAGGCCGTTTTGCCATTCGTGGGACTTATTTGTACGGGGTACTCCCCGGTGAAACAGGCCGTGCAGTATCCCTGCTCACGACCAATTGCCCTCAACATCCCATCTCGACTCAGAAATCCGATTGAATCACATCCGATGTGCTCTCGCAGTTGCTCAAGATCGAGACGCGCTGCAATTAGGTCCTCGTTGTGTCCCATATCCACACCGAAGTGACAAGCATTCACAATTGGTGGACACGTAAGCCGCAGATGTACCTCAGTCGCCCCAGCATCACGTACGAGCTTGACCAAGGGCCCAGCGGTCGTACCGCGAACAAGCGAGTCGTCAATCATCACCACTCGTTTTCCTGTGAGGTTTGAGTTCAGCGCATTGAACTTAATTGCAACCCCACGTTCACGCATTGATTGTGTTGGCTCAATGAATGTGCGCCCGATGTATCGGTTCTTGATCAACCCATCATTGAACTCAAGACCCGACTCGCGTGAATATCCAACAGCGGCGGGGATTGATGAGTCTGGAACTGGGATCACTATGTCAGCATCAACTGGATGTTCCTTGGCGAGTTCAACTCCGAGATTTTGGCGCACTGCATGCACACTGCGTTCATCCCAAGTTGAATCTGGCCGCGAGAAATACACGAACTCAAACGAACAGCGCGCCTGCTGCGGAGCGGGTGCCATGACTTGACGACGCGCCATAACTTCGCCGTGGAGCGTAACTATCTCTCCCGGCTCGACTTCAGAAATTCCGGTACACCCGAGTGTTTCAAGTGCGCAGGTCTCAGAAGCTACAGCGTGTCCCCCACCTGGAAGTCTGCCGACGCTGAGTGGGCGAAAACCCCATGGATCACGCACTGCCATTACGCGATCTGCGGTGAGAACAACTAATGAATAAGCGCCCTTCCACGCTGGCAAAGTGCGCTCAAGACGCTCTTCCCATGTCGAACCACCTGCTGCTGCCAGCATCAAAGTGATGACTTCAGTATCCGATGATGCAGTCAGGCCGAAGCCACGGGCAAGAAGTTCATCACGTAAGGCACCAGCATTAACGAGGTTGCCGTTGTGCGCAACTGCAAGTGGACCATTCATGGTCTCAACCAAGAAGGGTTGTGCGTTGCGTGCGTTACTACCACCTGTGGTGGAATACCGTGTGTGCCCAATTGAGTGATAGCCAACTAATGGTGCGAGTGCCTCAGGTGTAAATACTTGTGAAACCAATCCACTTTCCTTGTGGATTCTTGCACGCTGTCCATCCGAGACAGCAATACCAGCAGCTTCCTGACCACGATGTTGAAGAGCGAAGAGTCCAAAGAATGACATTTGTGCAACATCATCACCAGTAGGAGTTGAGATCGCAAGAACACCGCACTCTTCACGTGGTGAATCATCGAATGGATTTGGTTGAAGGTTCACAGAACTCCCTTGGATTTCAGTGCAGATTTGATTCGGTCATCCACCGGATATTCTCCAGGCAGGAACTCGTCTCCGGTTATGCGTTCAAAAGCTTTGATGTAGCGATTTGATGTGGCTTGAATAACATCCACGCCAAGATCCGGTGGTGGACCATCACCCGTGTAGCCAAGATCTGCAAGAGCACGACGAATTGGTTCTTTATCAAGGCTCTCAGGATCGGCGCCTTCAGCAACACGTGACTCATAAGTAGCGCGTTCCCAGAAGCGCGATGAATCAGGAGTGTGCATTTCGTCGATCAATATCAATTGACCATCTTGGTCAAGACCGAATTCATATTTTGTATCCGCAAGAATCAAATCCGCGTGGCCAGCGATCTGTTGACCAAAAGCGAACAAGGAAAGCGCGGCTGTTCGGATCAACTCCCATGTTGATTCGTCTACCAATCCACGACTCACCACTTCACTATCACTAATTGGCTCATCATGCACTCCTGATGCACCTTTAGTAGTGGGTGTTACCAACGGCTCAGGTAGCAAAGAGTCACGTACGAGTCCGTCTTTAAAACGATGGCCATAAATCACACGGGCACCACTCGCGTACTGTCTCCACAAAGAAGTCGATGTATTACCAGTGATCGCACCTCTTACAACGACTTCAACTGGTAGCGGTGTGGTGTCCACTGCAATCAGCACATTTGGATCTGGCACTGCAATCACATGATTAGCAATGATGCTCTCAGTTTTTGCAAACCACCATGCAGAAAGTTGATTGAGAACTTGGCCTTTGTACGGCACGGCAGTAACAACCCGATCGAGTGCGGAGAGTCGATCAGTGGTCACCAACAAACGTCGCCGATTCGGTAAAGCGTATGAAACGCGCACCTTGCCCTCACGACGATCGGCAAGTTCAAGTGACAAGTCCGTAAATGGATGAGTAACGGTTGGAATTACCCCGGCCACTTAACGCTCCATCGCATATCGAACACCTGAACGAAATAGATCGAGACCGAGTCCCGTCATGCGCCCACGAGGGTTTTGGCGCACTAGGACATGATTCTCAGGATGTGGCATTAATCCCAGAACTACACCTGATTCATCACAAATGCCCGCAATATCTCCGACAGAGCCATTCGGATTTACACCAACATAAGTGAAAGCAATCGAATCAGCATCCTGCAGCTTCGCCACCGTGTCTTCGTCGCAAACGAACCGTCCCTCACCGTGAGCAATTGGGCATTCAATGTTTGAAGTGAGATCGCGTGTCCACACACACTTTTTGGAACTTGGCTTGAGTTCCACCCAACGACAATCAAAAGTTCCAGATGCATTGTGTCCAAGTGCGGCTCGACCCTGACTCCCCGGCAACAAACCCGCACGCACCAACGCTTGAAAGCCGTTACAGATACCGATCACCGGCTTGGCAGATGCAATGAAGTCACGCAATTTCTCACCTGCGTGCGTCTCAAGGTCCAATGCGAACAGGCGCCCCGCGCCCGTGTTGTCGCCGTAACTAAATCCACCAGCGAGTACAAGTATCTCGGCTTCAACTAGCAACTGCGGTTTGCTTTCAAGATCAGTCGGGGTCACACGTTGTGGAATGGCTCCAGCGAGTTCAAGTGCGAGAGCAACATCAGCATCACGATTTGTTCCAGGGGCTGCCACCACCAACGCTTTGGGCGACTTCATCGCTGCCACGCAGCCAACAAATCAGTGATCGCAACGTAGCCATCGTTCAGAAGTTTCAACGCTGGGTCGGCAGTCACGGTTCCAATCACCAAAACGGCTTCGCCCATGACGTCTTGAAACTCTCCTAAATCTGCGGGATCGACTTCTGCGACAATGCGACCCGTTGATTCAGAAAACCATCCGATTACAGAGTCAGGTGTTGGCAACATCGTGATGTCAGCACCAAGACGCCCACCAATACACATCTCTGCTATCGAAACTCCGAGTCCACCTTCGGCACAGTCATGCGCCGACTTCACTAATCCCTTGGTGATTGCAGCATGGAATCTGTTGTAGCGAACGGGAGCAGCTTCATCTATTCGCGGCACTACACCACGTGGATCTTCAAGAATCATCCCCAAATGACTCCCCCCAAACTCTGCATTTGTTGAGCCGATGAGTACCAAGACATTGCCAGGCGTCTTCAGATCGGGAGTCAATACATTTTTCGCTTCAATCTCAGCAACAGCTGTTACCACAAGTGTCGGTGGAATCGAACTGCGTGACCCATCCGCTTCAGTCCACGCATTATTCAATGAATCTTTGCCCGAGACAAAAGGTGCGTTGAAAGCCAGTGACGCCGCACACATGCCATCCACTGTGGATGAAAGCTGTCCAAGCACGATCGGATCGCGTGGATCACCCCACGAGAAATTGTCGAGTAGTGAACACTTCTTTGGGTCAGCACCTGCACATACCGAGTTGCGGATTGCCTCATCCACTACGAGCCAACCCATAGATTCCGGGTCTCCCAAGCCAAACCAAGGGTTCACACCGATTCCGATTGCAAAACCAGTTTCTCTGCGTGGATCAATCCACACTGTTCCATCACTATGACCATCAAGTTCGCTGCCCGATAGCGGTCGCACAACAGTGGCCCCACCAATTTCGTGGTCATATCGATGGACCACCGAAGCCTTTGATGCAATATTTGGATGTTGCAGGAGTTGAAGCAGTGTTTCAACAATTGAAGACTTCAATTTCGGCACATCTTCTCGTCCACGCACTAGGGGTGCAACAAGCTCCATTCGGCGCTGAGGTCTCCCGTCATGGAGGAACTGTGTGTCGAGATCGATGACCACCTCGCCTGAGGCAGTCACTATCAGTTTGTTATCACCGGTGAATGTTCCGATTACAGCGAAGTCGACGCCCTTTTCAACGCAAAGTTGCCTTAGCGGTTCTGGATTAGTTGCTGCCAGAACCATGCGTTCTTGTGACTCGCTGAGCCAAATTTCCCAAGGTGCTAGCCCTGAATACTTAAGGGGTACGAGGTCTAATTCACAACTCGCTCCAATGCCTTCAGCCATCTCTCCGACTGCTGAAGACAAGCCACCAGCACCACAATCCGTGATCGCCGTATAAAGGCCACGCGCTTCACGTAGCACTTCCATTACAAGTCGTTCCGTGAGGGGATCACCAATTTGCACACTCGCACCAGCGATTTCACCCGTGCTGGCATCCATTGTTAGAGACGAGAATGTTGCACCACGTATTCCATCGCGTCCAGTGCGTCCACCGATAACAACCACAGCATCACCAACATTTGGCCCACTCAGCGAAGGCGCTGAGAGTGTCGACTGTCCAATACATCCGGCAAACACAAGTGGATTGGCAATATAACCGGGATCATAAAGAACGGCACCTGCAATGGTTGGCAGGCCAATCTTGTTTCCATAATCCGCAACACCAGCGATTACTCCGTCGTGAATCCTCTGTGGATGCAATGAGCCTGCTGGGAGTTGGTCGACGTGAAGATTCTGGGGACCGAAACACAAAATGTCGGTACACGCAATTGGGTCATGTGCCGCTCCAAGAATGTCTCTGATCACACCGCCCACTCCGGTATTCGCCCCACCGAAAGGCTCGACAGCACTTGGATGATTATGGGTCTCACATTTCAATGCCAGTGTGTGTTCACCGTCGTATGAAATGATCCCTGCATTACCTACGAATGCAGAGATCACATATTCAGCATTGATCTTTTCAGTGGCTTCCTTAATGCGACCTAGCAGCGACTTGAGCTCATTGCCGTGTTCATCAAACAAACGTGCACGGAATGTCTTGTGTGCACAGTGCTCACTCCAGGTTTGAGCAATCATCTCCAATTCAACATCTGATGGATCCCGACCCAAAGACAAAAAATAATCACGGACAACCAGTAACTCTTCGACATCTAGTGCCATCGCGCGTTCGCGGTTCAAAGCATCAAGTGCAGCGTCATTACCGAGGGGAATCCGTTGCACAGGGTCGGGCACGCTTGCCAACACCCCAATCGGAGGATCTACGTATTCATTGATCGCCCACCGCTCTACAACCGAGTTAGCAAGCAGACGTCGTGTCAATATCGCAACACCATCAGCGGTAACTGGGCCATGAATTTCATAACGCCGACCGGTTGCAACAGCTTTGACATCAATACCTAGAACCAATGCCGCGCGTTGCACTTCGCGTGCCTCGGAATCGGTCACCCCGGGCAGAAAGGCGATCTCGACCGTATGGGATGCGGATGAACTCTCAATCCCCCAAGCGGCGCTCTGAAGAAGCGGATCAACAAGAAATTGAGTAACTTTTTTTCGCGCTTCGTCATCAAGCGGTGGATCAAACCAGATGAGATCGCTGATTTCGATGCTCTCTACGCCCTTTACCTGGAGCGTTTTAGATGAGTGAACCGCGGCTTTGGCTCGTGGGTCAGTAGCGATTGACCTGATGGAAATTCGATTCTCAATCGTCCCAATACGATCTCGCATTACCCCTTGCAACCTAGGCGAGACGGCAAATTTGGGGCAATAAGAATTTACGAATTGTCAGCCTCGCGCTGCACGGGCATCACTGATCCATTTTTCTCGGACCCGCTTTGAGACATACGACTGGTCCTCGCCAACAGCGCGCTCCACACCGTCCCACCACCACCACATCTGGCAGTCGCCCGGATTGCCCTTGAAGAACCAGCTCTGAGCCTCACCATGGGCTTTGATTGTGCGGCCGAGGTCATCATGTGCTTCAACATCAATTGTGCGCACCCAGCCATGCTCGGGGTCGACCACAACCTTGCGTTCGCCACCGATTATGTGCGCATAAATGCCATCGCGGATGAGGAATCCAGTCACGACCTGATCTGAGTCCAAAGTTGGAACGGTGTAGACGAGGAACGCCTCACGTTCATTCAAAGTGCCATATGAGTAACCGATGCCCCCGGTGCCAGACAGCTGGTCGTGGTCGGTAGTTTTGCGCTTTTTCGGGCGCCCTTGTGGGCGCGGCCCCCAAGAACGGTCACGTACCGCAAAACAGTCAATTTCAATTGATTCGCCTTGCAGAATCATTGAGCCAGTAACGCGTCCCGCTTGGTCAAAGTGGACACCTTTATAGAAAGGTGCCACACCAGTGGGGTGCGGATTCGGGGGCATAATCGCATCAAATACGATGTCCAACTCGAATGCCCCAGGGTCTGAGTAACGAATCTGATACTTCTTCAAGGGTTCGAGAGTCTTGGTGTGTACTCCATTGGGCCACTCAAAATCACGCATATCACGCTCTTTGCGCGGTGGTAGCTGAAGCCCGTTGTAATTCGCGTGGTACGGCAATC
>CAIYHK010000382.1 GCA_903925985.1 uncultured Actinomycetes bacterium | reverse complement strand
TGTTGTTCATTCTTGGTGCTCTAGTTGGGGCTGTGGTTGCTGTGGCTGTCATACGATTCATGAACGGCCAAAACGAGTTACAAGATGGTGCAGCTAAGCCAGAGCCCGAAGTTTTCAAGGGCGATTCACAAGAGACAGAACTCTTGAAAGTGATTGAAAACCTTCCGATTGGCGTCTACTTGAAGCGTGTAGATGGCTCGGTTTGGATGAGTGACGCTTTCCACGACGTAGTCGAAACAAAACACGGCCAAGTCTTGGTGGAAGAGGTAGTGGATCGCCTCCTGACCGGTATCAGTGTCGGCGAGTCACGTGCGGAAAGAATCTCACTCGTTGGGCCACCACCACGGCACATCATGGTTGTAGCACGCGGACTCCCACATGAGGTGGGTGTTGCAGCTATCGAAAATGTCTCCGAGCAGGTGCGATTGGATTCGGTCCGCACGGACTTCGTAGCCAACATCAGTCATGAATTGAAGACCCCAATTGGTGCTGTATCACTTCTTGCTGAGACCCTTGCCGATGAAGACGATCTTGCAACTGTGAGCCGCCTTGCAGGCAAGATCGTGATCGAAACAACTCGACTTTCATCAACGATTGATGATCTGATGGAGTTATCTCGGATTGAGCTTGGTGGTAGGGCAGTTAAAGACCCAGTGAGTCTGCGAAGTGTTGCAGAGCAAGCTCTTGCACGCGTGAGTGGATCGGCGGAGCAATGCGGTGTGAGCATCGTTATATCGGGCAAGCAGGTTGTTGACGTGTGCGGCGATATTCGTCAACTTGTATCGGCAACGTCCAACTTGCTTGATAACGCGATCAAGTACAGCGATGAGGGAAGCCACGTAGAGATCACTCTTGACAGCGATGCAACACACGGGATTCTCTGTGTGGTTGACCATGGTGTTGGTATTCCCGCTAATGACCAAAACCGCATCTTCGAACGCTTCTACCGTGTTGATCGTGCACGAAGCCGCAATACCGGCGGTACTGGTCTTGGTCTAGCGATTGTCAACCATGTGGTTACCAACCATGGGGGCACAGTAAGTGTGAAGTCCGTTGAAGGTGAGGGGTCCACCTTTTGTCTGATGATTCCCTTGATGTCCAAAATTTCACCAACCGAGGAAGGAACGCGATGAGTACCCCCACCGTTTTGATAGTTGAAGACGAAGAATCATTTATTGAAGCCCTACAAATTGGGTTGCGTCGCGAGGGATTTCGAGTGGAGGTTGCACGCGATGGTGCCGAAGCACTCGAACAGTTCGATCTGGTGCGCCCGGATCTAGTGCTGTTGGACGTGATGTTGCCAAAGGTGTCGGGCATAGATGTGTGTCGGCAACTTCGCAAGCGCACCCAAACTCCGATCATTATGGTCACTGCGAAGGGTGCGGAAATCGACACAGTTGTGGGGCTTGAAGTTGGTGCCGATGATTATGTAACTAAGCCATACCGACTCCGTGAGCTGGTCGCCCGTATGCGTGCCGTCTTGCGCCGAGTCAGTGTCGATTCCGCAGGCGAGCTTGATCAGGATGCGATTGCTGTTGGTGACGTTGCGCTTGATCCAGACCAGCATCAAGTTGTGGTTCGTGGTGAGTCTCTCGCCCTGCCGCTTAAGGAATTTGAGTTGCTTCACTTGTTGCTCGCAAACGTAGGTCGAGTGCTCACACGCGACACCCTGATTGATCGTGTGTGGGGAAGTGACTATGTCGGAGACACCAAGACACTTGATGTGCACATCAAACGACTGCGCTCAAAAATTGAGTCTGATCCGTCTAATCCGACTCGAATCGTCACAATCCGCGGGCTCGGCTACAAGTACGAGAAACCAAGCAACTAGCCCATGGCTTATTGCTCCTAGCATTTAACGGTGGCTGAAAATAACGAGATGAACGTGCGCCGAGCGAACCTGCTCGTGCCACCGACACCTTTTCAGCGCATGGCGCGCACTCACGGGCTGATGGTGGCTGGTGATGCAGTGATGATGCTCGCCCTCGCTGACTCTTTGTTTTTGTCGATCAGTCCCGACGCTGCTCGCGGCAAGGTGCTGTTGTTTCTGATCGTTAGCTTTGCTCCGTTCACGGTGATCTCGTCTTTGATTGGGCCAACATTGGATCGAATGCGCGGGGGGCGTCGCCTTGCGATCATCCTTGTGGCGCTTGGTCGTATTGCCGTGACCACTCTCATGATCTGGCACATCGATTCGTTGGCACTTTTCCCACTCGCATTTATCTCCCTGGTTCTGCAGAAGAGCTATGCAATTTCTAAGTCTGCTCTGGTTCCCCTGGTGGTACGCAACGACACGGAGTTTGTAGAAGCGAACTCCAAGCTGGGTTTGATTGCAGGAATATCTGGTGCCCTTGTGGTGCCGATCGCATTTGTTTTTCAATGGATTAGTGCCCAGTTAACGCTCATCTTTGCGGTCTGTGTGTTTGCCGCCGCTCTCATATCAGCGGTCAAGCTTCCGCGTGACACAGTGGTGGCTGCTTATGATCCAGTCGCTGCCGAGGTTGCAGCTTTGCGTTCAGTCCATGTTGTTAAAGCCGCGAACGCGATGGGCCTCTTGCGCGCAAGTTCTGGATTCCTCTTCTTTCACCTTGCATTTTGGCTACGGGGGGAAACGGCCGGCGCTTTCTGGTTTGGTGTTGGGGTGATGTTCAGCACGCTCGGTACATTTGCTGCGAATGCAATCGCGCCGTACATGCGCAACCGCGCAAGGGAAGAGACAATGCTGCTAATTGCCAGTGTGCTTCTGGCAGCAATGGGGATCCTCGGAGCACTTCAGGCCGGCCCACTGTGGGCAGTGTTGCTAGCAGCTTCAGTAAGTTTCGCAACCGGTACAGGGCGCGTTGCATTTGAAGCCGTGTTGCAACGTGATGCATCGGAAGCCAATCGAGCCAGGACCTTTGCACGTTTTGAAACTCGGTTTCAGTTGCAATGGGCTCTTGCAGCCTTGGTTCCAGTGCTGATTCCTTTGAGCGGCGAGATCGGCTTCTTGGCGATTGCTGGAATGGGAGTCGTGGCTGTACTTCAGTTGCGTGGGCGCCACCCCGACTGGACCCGTGGGCAGACGCGACCAGGGCGCGCTTAGTTCTCAATCTCGAGTCGAGCCAACCAAAGACCTGGTGCATCAATTTCAGCAGGTGTTGGAAGATTGCCAGCACCCGTGAACAATTGAGTGAGTGCGTTCTGCCCAGCGCGCTCAATTACGCCACTAACAAAGTTGTGACCACGCTCAATGTGTATCCGTTGAAGTCGCAGC
>CAIYHK010000381.1 GCA_903925985.1 uncultured Actinomycetes bacterium | reverse complement strand
GTTCGTGAGGGAATTGAGTTAGGCGCAGATCGTGTTCATGATGATGCGCGCATTGTGATTGGTTACTTTCACGGCGGTACTGCACTTGCACACGCAACAGTGCGGCGTTCGCGTGAACAACATCCGCTCACAACAACCGTGGACTTCGATGCGTCAACGCAAGCACAAACTGCACATCGATTTCTTGCTGAGGTCTACGTAGGTTTTGAAGTGAACGATGATGCTGCGTGCACTTTGTCGTATTACGAAGTTCCAACATTCGTCAGTGTTGGTGGTCGCAATCTTGCAAAACGAATTGCTGCAGCACTTGCTGACAGAGCACCAGAATTGTCGGTGCGCATTCAAGGAGTACGCCACCCCATCTTGCGTGAGACGCGCATGCCGGCCGTGTTGTGCTCGATGGGTCCCGGGAACATCGTTGTTCTGAAAACATCGGCGGTTTCTGCTGCCGTTGCCGATGCCATTGACGCCTGGCGAGCAGATCCCACCACCGAGATCTAGTTATCCACAGGTGTTCCACAGGTGTGGGTAACCGTCAACCTTTACCCCTCACTTGAGGTTCATGGTTGTGGAAAAAATTACGCCGTTGAAATTTGAGCCCTAGGACTCGGTCATTCGGCGATAAATGCGCTCGAGATCGATGAGATCTGCGAAGTCAATACTGATTCGTCCGCGCTTTCCATTCATAGAAACACCCACCTTGGTGTCGAGAAACTCGGCAAGGAGGCTTTCCAATTCCAAAAGCCCGGCTGGCTTGAGTGACGTGGTGCCGCCGCCACTTCCTCCGCCGCCCGTGGAACCGCCCGTTGATGGGTTGTTCCCCTTCACGGCTTCTTCCACTTGGCGAACTGACCATTCTTCGCGCACGGCAGATGCAGCCAAGGACTCCATGTGCTTGGTGTCTTTGCACGCGAGCAAGGCTCGTGCGTGTCCGGCATGAAGTCGGCCGTCGGCCAAGTAGCCCTGAATCGAGGCGGGCAGGCTGAGAAGGCGTAGAGCATTGGTGACTGCGGCGCGGCTCTTGCCCACGCGCTTGGCCACCTTTTCGTGAGTGAGACCAAAGTCGTCGGCTAACTGCTGATACGCCGAAGCTTCTTCCAATGCAGTGAGATCCTGGCGGTGAAGATTTTCCACCAAGGCTTGTTCTACTGATTCAATCTGGTTGATCTCGCGAACCACCACAGGCACTTCAGCGAGTTTTGCTCGTTGGGCCGCGCGCCAACGACGCTCCCCTGCAATCAACTCATACGTGCCGGGCTTTACTTCGCGCACCAGTAATGGCTGCAGTACACCAATCTCCTTGATGGAGTTCGCCAGGTCATTCAACGAATCTTCATCGAAATGAACACGCGGCTGGTTTGGGTTCGGGCTGATGGAGTTTGTGGGTACGTCGCGAAGAGCCGATGCGGGCAACTCAGTACTAGATGAAACGGAAGGCGCTGGCGTGCCGGTGGGGGCTGGTGCTTCTGCGCGCTCTGTGGGGATAAGGGTGGAAAGCCCCTTACCTAGCTTTCGGCGTTCGGCCATTGGTCAACTCCTTTGCAACTGCGCGATATGCCTTCGCGCCCTTAGAGGTAGAGGCGTGCTTGAGAACCGACATTTCCATCGATGGTGCTTCTGCCAACTTCACGTTGTACGGAATGACGTTCTTGAACACTCGATCACCGAATGCGCCACGCAGCTCAGCTTCCACCTCTTGGGAGAGCTTCTTCGCTGCCTCGGACATCGTTAATAGATAATGGGCAATCTCAAGATCTGGGTTCAGCGCTTGGCGTACCTGCTTCACCACATCGCTGAGATCCCGTAGGCCTTCCAGCGCGAAATACTGGCACTGCACCGGAGCCAAAATGGCTTCCGCGGCCATAAACGCATTGACCGTGAGGCGGCCAAGGGTGGGAGGGCAGTCCATGAGGATGTAGTCCCAGTCATCGCGGCAGGCATCAATTGCATCCTTCAGTCGTGGCTGGGGGAACATCTCGGCCACGAGTTGCGCCTCTACTTCGGCAAGTTGCTGGCCCTTTGGCGCTGGGGCAACAAACAGATTCTTCTCGGCGGTGGGCTCGATAATGGAGTCCAGTGTCTCCTCACGGCGCAGAACCTCGGCAATGGTGGGAGCGTCTTCTGGGATATTGACGCCAAGACCCGACGATGCATTGCCTTGCGGATCCAGGTCAATGATGAGTGTGCGAAAGCCCATCTCGGCCAAGGCGGCACCCAAATTGATGGCCGTTGTGGTCTTGCCCACTCCGCCCTTTTGAAGGGAGATGGCGAGGACAGTGGTGCCAGATTCGCTCATGTGAAGGTCGCTCCTGCTGAAAAGCGTTGAGGGTGGATGTGGCAAGCATAGAGGCAGCCTGTGGACAACTGGTGGATGTTGAGGCCTGTTTCACGTGAAACATTCATC
>CAIYHK010000380.1 GCA_903925985.1 uncultured Actinomycetes bacterium | reverse complement strand
GAGTTTCAATCTCCTTGTAATTGGAAAGTGAGGCAGTGATCTTGTCGGCAAGCTTACGATCGCTGAGCGATCCATCGCCCACCACGAGCACTGCATCAATAAATCCTGGTGTGCCAAGAAATTCGGTTGCTGTCTGGAGATCAAACAGTGCAAAAGTTGCACCGCCCGGAGAAGAGACTCCTCCATATTCGGCAATACCGACAAGCTTGAAATCCCGTGTGCCTGCCTTGGCACTGATCCGCACGGTATCGCCGACCACATAATCAGCGGCATCGGCAGAACTCTCGTCTAGAGCCACCTCGGTGTCATTGGCGGGTGCACGCCCATCAAGCAACTCCCAAAACACATCGTTCTCGGTCATCACAGCGCCAAAGGTCGGTGGGCCATTGCCTTCACTACCGATTGCTTCACCGTCTTTGCCGATGATGCGTGCATAAGCCTGCACTTGCGGTATCGCTGACTGCACACCTTCAACCTTGGCAACATCTTTGGCGATCGATGCGGGCAGCAACGTGCGCTGTTCTGCACCGAAGTCAGTTTCGATCACATTTGATGAGCGCACATAGGCATTCACATCGGCGAATACTTCAGCAAAGAGTGTGTCAAATGTTCTGTTTAATGTGTCGGAGAAAATCTGTGTGCCCGACAAAAATGAAGTGCCGAGAATTACGGCAAGCGAGGTCAGGAACAGGCGTCCCTTGCGCGCAATGATGCCCTTAAGGGCCACCTTCCACATGTGGTCAGTTTCCGAACTGCTTCATGCGGTCCAGCACCTTTTCAGAGGTTGGATTCCGCATTTCATCAACGATCTTGCCGTCAGCAAGAAAAACAATTCGGTCTGCGATCGCCGCCGCTACCGGATCATGAGTCACCATCACGATGGTCTGATCGAGCTCATCAACTACTTTGCGCATGAATCGCAAAACTTCAGAGCCCGAACGCGAGTCAAGGTTGCCGGTTGGCTCGTCAGCAAAGATGATTTTTGGTTGCGAGGCGAGTGCTCGTGCCACGGCTACTCGTTGTTGTTGTCCGCCAGAAAGTTCGCTTGGTTTGTGATGGAGCCGATCGCGTAGACCAACTGCGTCAATCACGCGGTTGATCCATGCTTCGTCACCTTTGCGGTTTGCGAGCAGCAATGGAAGCCGAATGTTTTCTTCGGCTGTAAGTGTTGGCACCAGGTTGTACGCCTGAAAGATGAAGCCGATTTCGTCGCGACGCAAAGTTGTGAGCGATTTGTCGGACAATCCCGTGAGATCGGTGCCATCAATGATCACGCGTCCTTCGGTAAGGCTGTCTAGGCCTGCGAGGCAGTGCATGAGAGTGCTCTTGCCTGAGCCGCTGGGGCCCATGATCGCTGCGAATTCACCGACCTTGAAGTCGATCGTCACACCGTCCAACGCATGGACTGTGTTTTCACCTTTACCGTACGTTTTGCGGGCACCTTCGGCGCGCGCAGCAACATCCAGTGGGGGGGTTTGGAGATTTGTCACCCTGTCAGGCTAACGCCCTATTTCTTATTGGGTTGTGGCAGAACGCGCAAGTATGGCTTTACCGTGTTCCAGCCTTGTGGGAAAAGCTGCTTGGCTTCGTCGTCACTGACAGATGCACCAATGATCACGTCTTGGCCGTCTTTCCAGTTTGCGGGTGTTGCCACTTTGAATTGTGCGGTCAATTGCAACGAGTCAAGGACTCGGAGAATCTCGTCAAAGTTACGCCCAGTAGACGCAGGGTAGGTGAGGGTGAGTTTCACCTTCTTGTCTGGTCCAACTATGTAAACCGAGCGAACAGTGAGGGTGTCATTCGCATTGGGATGGATCATGTCGTAGAGATCGCTAACTTTGCGGTCTGCATCCCCGATCATTGGGAAATTAACCGGGGTGCCTTGGGTTTCGGCGATGTCGGCTTCCCACTTCACATGTGAATCCACAGGATCTACGGATAGGCCGATGACCTTGGTGTTGCGCTTGTCGAACTCGCCTTTGATCTTGGCTACATAACCAAGCTCAGTGGTGCACACTGGCGTGAAGTCCTTCGGGTGGCTGAAGAGGATTCCCCAAGAGTCGCCGAGCCATTCATGGAACTTGATGGTTCCTTGGGTGGTTTCGGCAGTGAAATCGGGGGCGGTGTCTCCTAGGCGAACAGCCATTTCTTGTCTCCTTCTCAAAGCCCGTCATGGGCGGGGTTCTTTAATCCCTACTAATATGGTCAACTTTAGCGCCGGCGGTCTCAAGGCACAACTTCGCAACCTTGAACGTGACACCTGTTCTTTATATTGAGGTAATGAATCTGCGCCGTATTTGCCAAATAGCTATCGCTGCGGCGCTCGCATTTTCGGTTGTCGCAGTTGCTGATTCTGTTGTTTCTGTTCGATCCGTTGCCGCTCTCTATGGCACCAGTACACCGGTGGCAGGGCGATACATCGTGGTAGTTAAAGGTCAGCGCGATGTGGATGCACTCGCTACCGAGCTCTCTTCTGATGGGCTCAAGGTGGTTCGCAAGTACAAACTTGCCGTGCGAGGTGTGGCGGTTGATTTGTCGTCTGATCAGGTCACGCGATTGCGATCCAATGGTCGAGTTGTGTACCTGGAAAAATCCCGCAAGATAAAAATCACTGAATCATCTTGGGGCATTGACCGTATTGATCAGCGCACATTGCCATTGAATTCGCGCATTGAGCGTGGAGTAACCGGGGCAGGTGTCACCGCATACGTAGTGGATACCGGAATTGCTGCGGGCCACAACGAGTTCAGTGGGCGCGTCAGAAATGGTTACAGCGTCTTTGGTTCCACTGCTGACTGCAATGGCCACGGCACTCACGTGGCAGGCACCATTGGTGGCGATTCAATTGGCGTCGCCACCGCCGTGAACCTCGTGCCCGTGAGGGTCCTTGATTGCAATGGCTCAGGCACGATCGAAGGAGTGATTGAGGGTCTCAACTGGATGATTCGCCATCACAAAGAAGGTGAGCCTGCTGTTGCCAATCTGAGTCTCGGCGCGGGAATGTCCCAAGCGCTGAATGATGCAGTTGAAGCAGCAGTCCGCGCGGGAATCACCGTGGTAGTAGCAGCCGGCAATTCCGATGAGGATGCTTGCAACACGTCGCCAGCCAGTGAGCCAAGTGCAATCACCGTTGGTGCCACCACGATTTTTGATACTCGTGCTTCGTATTCAAATTTCGGCCCGTGTCTTGACCTCTTTGGCCCTGGATCTGACATCGTCTCGGCAGCTAACAACGGGCAAGATTCATATCAAACTCTTAGTGGCACATCGATGGCGTCACCGCATGTGGCAGGTGTTGCTGCTTTGTATTTAGGGGTGAACCCCGATGCCACTCCAAGTGAAGTCCGCGATGCGTTAGTTGAGGGATCATCACGCAATGTCGTGCGTAATGCGAACGGCTCCCCGAATGTATTGGTTTCAACTTTGGCGATCACTAATCCTGATGCTCCGTCACCAAGTTCGCCTCCACCCGATCAAACCACCACAACCACCGCGTCACCGTGGCGGCCAACCACCACAGTGCCAGAAGAGTTGGCTCCACCACGCGTGGAGTTGAGCATTGATGGTCGCGATGTAGTTGTTGATGTGTCAAGTGGTGAGCGATACGGCTCATACCAAAAAGTTGAGATCAGCCGTGGCTACTTGCGTTTGGTCACCAAGTATTCATCGTCGGTCAACTACATCGATGAAGATCGCGCCACTTCTTACGGCACGGTTACCTACACCGTGAAGGCGTCTGACTACCGGGGCAGAAGTGCGAGCACTTCGGCATCGATTCGTGTGAATCCGCCGTCGCCGCCGCGTGTGGATGAAGGTGACATCTATGTCTATAAAGACGGCTATCGATATACCGCAGTAGTGCCTTTCAACACCTACTACTCGGGTGACACCGTTGCGCTCTACTGCGGCTATAGCGAGAAGTTGATCGCTTCGGCAAGTGGTCGCACAGGCAAGATTGTGGTCACGTCGCTTACTAGCAATCTTTATTACTGCCGTTTGTGGGGGCTGTCTGATTCCGGTGCGGCGAAGGATTACAACACGTTTGATCTACGCCGTTACTGAAGGCCCGCTCAAGCGAGCTTCAGGAACATCTTTTTGACATCTTCAATCGCATAGCCCTCTTCGGCTGATTGCTTTGGATTCGCAAGACACCAAGTGAGCCCTGCTGCCACGATCGAAAATCCCACTTGCTCAAGTGCTTTGGTGGCAGCCGAGACTTGTGTGACTACGTCGCGGCAATCCCGCTCTTCAGAGAGCATGGATTGAATGCCTCGAACCTGCCCCTCAATGCGCTTAAGGCGCTTTAAGAGGTCCTCAACGGTTTCGTCTGGAAGCTGCATAGTGTCTCCTGGTCGGATTTAAGGATACCCACTGGGGTATCAAAATTCCACTACCCCTTGAGATTTTGAGCACGGAGTGGTACTTATCTATTTATGCGATATGGCGGATATCGCATACGGCGGAAATCTGAGTTACTTGCGGCATCTGTGCTTCTCACAGGTGTCTTCGTAAGTGCAACGAAAGCGCAGTATGCACCAGAAAGTGCACCGGCTATCAGCGCCGATGCGGTGGTCACTCAAGTGGCGGCATCAGGGGAACACTCCTGTGCATTGTTCAGCAATGGCACCATCAAGTGTTGGGGGCTAAATGACGTTGGCCAACTCGGTCAGGGCGATGTCGAATCACGTGGTGACACCAGCGGCGAAATGGGTGATGTGTTGCGCCCGGTTGATCTTGGTGAAGGGGTTACAGCCACACAAGTAGACACCGGTACGGACTTCACGTGTGTGTTGTTATCTGGTGGTGATGTGAAATGTTGGGGCGGCAACAACTACGGCCAGCTGGGCAACGGCACTGTTGACTCGATTGGTGATGATTCATCTGAGATGGGTGACTCATTGTTACCAATTGATTTAGGTGCGGGCCGTCACGCCACGCAGATATCTGTTGGCAATGATCATGTGTGTGCGGTTCTAGATAACGCGTCGTTGAAGTGCTGGGGTTCGGGTGCAAACGGGCGCCTTGGTCAAGGCAATGTGAACAATCTGGGTGATGGCGTGTTTGAAATGGGCGACAATCTCACTGCGATATCGCTTGGTACGGGGCGCACTGTGAAGTCGGTGAGTGCTGGTGGCGCACACACGTGTGCTGTGCTTGATAATGACACCTTGAAGTGTTGGGGCGTGAACACCTACGGCCAACTCGGCAAAGGCAACAAGACCACACTTGGGGATTCTGTAGCTGAAATGGGTAATGGCCTCACTGTGATCTCACTTGGTACGGGGCGCACGGTGAAGTCGGTTAGTGCTGGCGGTGCGCACACGTGTGCGGTGCTTGATAATGACACCTTGAAGTGTTGGGGCGTGAACACCTACGGCCAACTCGGCAAAGGCAACAAGACCACGCTTGGGGATTCTGTAGCTGAAATGGGCAAT
>CAIYHK010000379.1 GCA_903925985.1 uncultured Actinomycetes bacterium | reverse complement strand
TGTACACCACGCCGCACACGGTTCCGTCGGCATCTTTTGCCCCAATTGAAACGCACCAGTTCGGCAGGTCGTAGAAAAAATTGGTGGTCCCATCAATGGGATCCACAAACCATGAAACACCTGATGTTCCATCGTGGCTCGTGCCCTCTTCACCAACAATCGCATCGTGTGGGCGAGATTCGATGAGCCCATCAACGATGAGTCTTTCGCTGGCGCGATCAAACTCGGTGACCATGTCGGTGGCGGTGCTTTTGGTGTCGACTTCGGTGAGGCCTTTTTTGCGACCTGCCAATGCAAGGCTCCCTGCATTACGTGCTAATTGCTCGGCGAGGGCCACAAGGTTTTCGCTCAGATCAGTCATCAAACGCATCCCGAGCTTCGCGCCATTCGCCGACAGCACGTAGCCCAAGCACAGCGACAATGCTCATTCCAATTGCAAACGAGACCGAGCCGATGAATACTGCGAGCCCCTTTTGGACATGGCAGTCGCCTTCACATTGCACGTTGATTAGTAAGTAACCCATCAACCCACCAAGTAGCCCACCAAGAAGAATGCTCGTGAATGCGGTAGCGCGTGCGGCGCGTGACGGTAAAGCTGAGAGTGGTTTGTCTGCCTCTGGCACAAGGTAATCGTAGGCTTTGATGGTGGCTGATACTGATCCGAAACGCATCTTGCACGTGGATATGGATGCATTCTTCGTGGCGGTAGAGCTCTTGCGACGACCCGACCTGCGCGGACTCCCAGTAGTTGTGGGTGGTACTGGATCGCGCGGTGTGGTGGCGGCTGCGTCTTATGAGGCTCGCAGGTTTGGCGTTTACTCGGCGATGTCTTCCTCCCAAGCGAGACGCCTGTGCCCGAATGCAGTGTTTCTTCCCGGCGATTTGCATCTCTATGCGGATTACAGCGAGCGAGTACACGAAGTTTTCAACTCCTTTAGTCCAGAAGTCGAAGGCGTCGCACTCGATGAAGCGTTCATTGATGTGACAGGCTCCGTGCAACTCTTTGGTGAAGCCTCATCTATTGGCGTGCAAATTCGCGACCGAGTTCTCGCTGACACCGGTCTCGTGTGCTGCGTGGGCGTGGCGTCCAATAAGTTTCTTGCCAAGTTGGCTTCACGAGCAGCCAAACCAAAGATTGTCGATGGGCAGATCGTTGATGGCCCCGGAGTATTTGAAGTGACGGACGATTACGCATCCGCATTCCTTGAGCCGATGTCCGTGCGATCATTGTGGGGCGTAGGTGCAGCCACGGTGGAGAAACTGGAGCGTTTCGGAGTCGCATCGGTTGCAGATTTGAAGCAGCTTGAACGCCGAGTCCTCGTTGGCGCGTTAGGCCAAGCAGCGGGGAGTCAGCTGTTTGATCTTGCTCGCGGCATTGACCCACGACCAGTTGTTGCGTCACGCGATGCAAAATCAATTGGGCACGAGGAAACGTTCACCGAGGACATCATTGATCTAGGTGAACTACGCACTCATCTCGTGCGCTTATCGGATGCCGTAGCAGCGCGCGTTCGCCGAGCCGATGTTGCCGCACGAACTGTGAGCCTCAAGATTCGATATAGCGATTTCAGTAATCTCACGCGGTCGTTAACACCGGAAGCAGCTGTGACCACGGGGCAGGCAATCGTGTCTGCGTTGGATCGGCTCCTGCCCCAATGCGAGATTGAGCGTGGTGTCCGACTCGCTGGTGTTTCTGTATCGAATTTTGTCGAGAGCCAAGTGCAGTTGACTCTTGACACAGTTGATTCGGAGCCAAGTGATGGAGATTGGATGGATGCAGCCGATGCAATCGATGAGATCCGCAAAAGGTTCGGAAATAAATCGATTGGTCCACTCTCAGCCATGGGCCACGGCCGCGACCTCGGCGAGAGTCCATGGGGACCGAGCCATTAGGTGAGGTCCGCATGACGTTGACCGAGCCATTAGGTGAGGTCCGCATGACGTTGACCGAGCCATTAAATGTGGGGGCTGCGTTGTGAAATCCCCTTGGGCGTGAAACAATGAGACCGTGGCACTGAACGAAGAAGAAGAGCGCATTCTGCGCCAAATTGAGGATCAACTCCGTGATGATCAACGATTTGCCGACGTCGTTTCGCCAAAAGGTCTATACCGTCATTCAATAAAGACCATTCGCTGGGCGGTTCTGGGAATGGTGGCTGGTCTCGTGGTCTTGATTGCTGCACTGCCGGTTCATTTCATGCTCTCGTTTGTTGGATTTTTGATCATGCTGATTAGCGGCCTGGTCATTGAGCGCCAAGTGCGTCAGATGAGCAAAGTTGGACTCGCTGATGTGACAGCGAGTTTGCGCAATGCGCGATCGGCTTCCAGCCGTCTCAAAGATCGCTTCACCGGAGACGCCTGAAATCAATGAGTGTTTTGCGGGTGGTCGGAAGAGTTCTGGTGCGCCCGCGGTTGTGGCGCACCGCAGTTAGACAGGTCTTCAGACTCGCCTCGCCGGGATGGTGGCACCGAGTTCCATTTCTGCCACTGCCCGCGAGCGACTATCTTGCTTTTCGTATGGTCACTCAATACGGAAGCCCAGATGCGGCAATGTCGCCTGATGATGTGATCAGTTACCTGCAATGGTGCAGGGGTTGGGACAGTAGGAGCTGACCCATGAGAAACGCGCTCGTATTGAATGCAACTTACGAGCCGTTGAGCATCGTGTCGGCTAGGCGCGCAGTCTGCCTTGTGCTTTCCGACAAGGCCGACATGATTGAGTCGGGTGATGATGAGGTTCGCGCCGAACGCTTCTCGATGAAGGCGCCACTCGTAATACGTCTCAGGTATGTAGTGAAGGTTCCATACCAGCGCCGTACGGCGATGTCGCGTCATGCAATTTTCGCCCGCGATTCACACCGTTGTCAGTACTGCGGTGCGCGCGCCGATTCGATCGACCACGTGATGCCGGGTTCGCGT
>CAIYHK010000378.1 GCA_903925985.1 uncultured Actinomycetes bacterium | reverse complement strand
GGCCGGGAACCTTGAAGTCTGTTGCTTTGTATTGATCGCCGTGTGCGTGACGACCGATCACAATTGGCTTGGTCCAGCCGGGAACGAGGCGTGGAATGTTGCTGCAAATAATTGGCTCACGGAACACCACGCCACCGAGAATGTTACGAATAGTGCCGTTTGGCGACTTCCACATTTTCTTCAGCTTGAATTCTTCAACACGTGCTTCATCGGGCGTGATGGTTGCGCACTTGATGCCGACGCCGTGTTTCAAGATTGCATTGGCAGCGTCCACAGTGACCTGATCGTTGGTCTCATCTCGGTATTCCATGCCGAGGTCGTAGTAGTCAATCGGAATGTCGAGATACGGAAGGATGAGGCGGTCTTTGATGAACTGCCAGATGATTCGTGTCATCTCGTCACCGTCGAGGTCTACGACGGGATTGGCGACCTTGATCTTGGCCATGTGAACTCCTTCGCGGGCAGCCCGATTGCTGCAACTTGTATTGGACTTGTAAACCTTAGCGCAGCCCCAACAGGACCAAGGCTTAAGCGGTCATGAGCCGTAGATTCAAAGCATGGAATTCGGCTGGACTCCCGAACAGCAGCAACTGCGCGAAAAAGCCAGGGATGTGGCCGCAAGTGCCGTGAAGAAATATGGCCGCTCGAATGACGCATGGATGAACGGCTATTCGCGTGAGTTTTCAATGGAACTCGGTCGTCTCGGCTGGATTGGTCTCACTTGGCCCAAGGAATTTGGTGGCGGCGGCAGGCCAGCGATTGATCGATTGATAATCGCTGAAGAAATGATCAAAGCCGGCGCACCGATTGCCGCTTCGTGGTTCGCGGATCGGCAAATGGGTCCAACGCTTATTCGATTCGGCACAAAGGAACAGCAAGAGAGATTCCTGCCTGAGATTCTCGAAGGCAAGGTGACTTGGTGCATCGGCATGAGCGAACCCAACTCAGGTAGCGATCTTGCTTCGGTGCAAACTTTTGCCCAACGCGACGGTGATGAATGGATCATCAACGGCCAAAAAATTTGGACCTCATTCGGCGCTGATGCGGACTACTGCTACCTGATTTGCCGAACCAGCCGCGAAGGGCGTCCGCACGAAGGTATCAGCGAAATTGTTGTGCCCATGAATACTCCGGGTATTGAAATTCGCAGGATCAAGGATCTGACCCAAAACCGACACTTCTGCGAGGTCTTCTACAGCGATGTTCGTGTTCCAATCACCAACATGGTCGGCACCGAAGGTGGAGCTTTCAAGCAAACCATGGTGCAACTTGAACACGAACGCGGCGGCATCGATCGTCTCGTTTCCAATTACTACCAATACGAGTACGCAAAGGCTCGCGCGGACAAGAACGATCCACTTGTGCGCCAAGAGATAGCCAAGCTGGAGTCCGGCTTCGCAATCGGCAGGATTCTCGTGGCTCGTGAAGTTCTTCAGCAAGCCCCAGCGGGATTTGCCGCCGCCACCAAATGCTTCTGCACCGAACACGAGCAACGAGTAGCCGAATTCGCATGGCGGATCCTCGGCCCCGAGGCCACCCTGCTGGATGACGTAACCAATGGACTCGCCTATGCTCCCGCCTACACAATCATGGGCGGCACCTCGAATGTCATGAGGAATATTCTCGGAGAGAGAGTTCTTGGCCTCGCTCGCTGAGTTCAAAATTGGGGGAAAACATGGATGATCTGCTTGCGATTTCATCGGAGGTAATCGACGAACAAAAAGTCGATGTATTGATCAACCGTGTGAATCAGCAGTTGAGTGAAGTCAGTGATGGCCTCGCAATGGTTGAATCCTTCAGTCATTGCGTTGCCTGGGATCACGGCGATGGCATTGCATGCTTTGACGCCAGCGGCGTACACACAGGTGCCGCGGTTGTTAGCGAGATTGCAAAATGGCGCAACAAACCGATCTCTCACCTTTTTTATACGCACGGTCACGCAGATCATGTAGGCGGTAGTGCCGCGTTTGCAGCCCATGCCCAATCTCGAAGCGATCACAAGCCCCTGGTGATCGGACACGAAAATGTCCCAGACCGCATTCAGAGGTATCGCGACACAAACAACTGGAACCTTCTGATCAATGCACGACAGTTTGGCGGCATCAATTCAGACATGAACTTGTCGATTGGCGAAGCGAGTGCAGGAATTGAGGTCAAGGACATCGGCAAGCAGGCGCGCCGGTTCCTTCCCGAGAACACTCTTCTCCCCGACCAAACCTTCGCCGAGCAGCACAGTATGAATCTCGGTGGAGTCGACATCGAGTTACACCACTCAAAAGGTGAGACCGATGATCACTTGTGGTGTTTCGTGCCTGAAAAGAAGTGGATCATGACTGGTGACTTCATAATCTGGAATTTCCCGAATGCTGGAAACCCCCAGAAGGTGCAGCGCTACCCCGTCGATT
>CAIYHK010000377.1 GCA_903925985.1 uncultured Actinomycetes bacterium | reverse complement strand
GTGGCTGGGCAATTGGTGGTGGTCTTGAAATGGCCTTGGCATGTGACATTCGAATCGCCGCCCCGGATATCAAACTCCGGATGCCAGAGATCAACTATGGCTTGCTGCCCGATACTGGCGGCACACAGTTCATCTCGACTCTTGCCAATCCATCACGCGCCAAACTCATGATTATGAGCGGCGAGGTAATCGGTGCCGAGGAGGCGCTTGCATGGGGTTTAGTTGATCGAATAGTTCCTGCAGACGAACTCGATAGCTACGTTCAGTCATTTGCCGAAAACCTCGCCACTAAATCATCCGTGGGCTTAGCGATGGCTAAGCAGATGATTGATTCAAGTTGGATCGGTGCTGCACGCGAAGGAATGCGCCAGGAACTCAACGCACAGATTGTGATGTTCGCCGAGCGTGATAAGCAAGGTGCAGTTCGTGGCGAATACGCCAATTAGTTGTCGCTGCTAGCCAAGTGCAGCACATTTGGCTGCGAACCGATCCGCTGATCCTTCACTCGTTGTGAAAAACAGTGAAGGCTCAGTTGCTTCAAGCTCCAATAAGAGTGTGCCTGTGGGGCCAGGCACGGTGTCCACGCGCAAATAAAGCGGTGGTGAACCAAATCTTCCAACCATGTAAGAGAGAACTTGATCGCCGAGAACTCGCTGTTCATCGGATGCAGTGTGCGGACGAATTGTCTCTTCAAGAAAGAGTGCATTGCGTCGATCCTTAACAGCACCGCCAAGCAACGGGCCCTTGAAGAACGCGTGGCTGAACTCGCCCGCCATGTACACGAGTCCCACTTCGCCGTGTTCATCTATCGCTGATTGGTAAGGCTGCACCATCGGGATCTTGCCCTTTGCAAGCAGTTCACGTATGTGGACAACGGCGCTTTTGTCTTCCGCATGCAAGGCGGTGTCATTGGATCCTGCGGAAACCGTTGGCTTAACCACTACGTTTCCCAAATTCGTGCTGGCGCTCAACATTCGTTCGAGCACTTGGGCGTCATCAACAAATGTGGTCGGCACTATAGGAATGCCTGCAGACGCAAGATCATTGAGATAGTGCTTGTCAATATTCCAACGAAGCACTTCAGCCGAATTGTGAATACGACCACTAGTGCCCAAACGATCAATCCATGCTCGGAACTCGTCAATCCGTGCGTGGTAATCCCAGGTGCTGCGCACGATTACTGCCGAGTAAACCGACCAATCAACATCGGGGTCATCCCAACACACGACCTGATGCGCCACCCCTAAACGCAACATGGCACCGCAAAGCGGTGCCATGTCATCGTCCAGTTCGAGCGCCTTGTCTGAAGTGACAAAGGCGATCATGGATTTATCTTGCCGACTTAGAAGTCGTCCATGCCACCGGGCATTGCCGGTGCTGAATCCTCTGGCTTGTCGGCGATCACTGCCTCAGTTGTGAGGAACAATGCCGCAATTGATGACGCATTCTGCAGCGCAGAACGGGTGACCTTTGCAGCATCAATGACACCAAGCTTCACGAGGTCTTCGTATTCGCCGGTTGCAGCATTCAAACCCTCGTTGCCCTTCAGGCTCTTAACCTTCTCGACAACTACGCCACCTTCAAGGCCAGCGTTTTCTGCAATCTGCTTAATTGGGGCTTCGAGTGCGCGAGCAACCATGCGGGCACCG
>CAIYHK010000376.1 GCA_903925985.1 uncultured Actinomycetes bacterium | reverse complement strand
GCCACCATTGCCGCCACCAGTTAGCGACGAGGAGTCAAAACCACCATTGCCGCCTGGGTCGCTGTATAAACCGCCACCGCCACCGCCACCTGCGATAACGATCACATCATCAATGTCCCAGCTCTCACCGACCACTATCGCGGTGAATCCGCCTCCGTCACCTCCACCGGTTCCTATGCCATCGTCGCCGTCTTCACCGACTCGCAACGAAAGAATTATGTCTACAGGTCCGGTGTTGGCATAAGTACCAGTCAGAATTGCGCCGAGGCCTCCTGCGTCCCCGTCTGATCCTTCGCCACCATCGCCGCCGCGAGCGATATATCGCAATGCGTCGCCAGGTTCCATCACACATGTTTGGCTCGTGGTTGCAGTGCCGAGGTCGGCACACAAAGTGGCTGGTGCGGCGCCTGCAGTCAAGGAGCCAGCGATGCTGATGACCCCCGCACCAAAACCAAATACCAATGCAGTAGTTAGGGAACGCTTGCTACTGATTGATGACATGTTGACTCCTTGGAATTCTGGCTATCAACAAACATAAACCATGGAGCAACAATGACTTTGATTGATTCAATTATTGGTAGCAAGCAGTAATCAACCAATTGTGTCGCTGTAATTGAAGTAGCAAAGGCATCTCCACCTGTCTGCTGCCTGAAATCACGATCTGCATCTGCACAATTCGTGATGCGCGTGCGGGGTCCCACCAGCGCTCCTCTATCGGCCACGGCCCAGCCCAAGTGAGGATCTCTTGTCGAGCACCATCTGCTCTAATCACCCATTGCGGGATCGCCGTGAGCTCACATCTTCGTGTTACCCCGACCGCATTACTCGCGGCATCGAACAGCACGATGCGCTCAGGGTCAGTTAGGGCCGCTGCAGGCAAAGGACTAGGAAGCAAACCGCTCCATGGCCCTTCATGATGAGCTGGTTTTTGCATTCGCGCAGTGTTCTCAACATCTGTGAGTTCGACATCAAGTGCCGGCACCATCGCAAAGATTTCAGTCGCATCACGCCCGCCTCGCCACTGCGCAAGACAAACCGCTTCTGCGCCAAATGTGGCCGAGAGTTTCCCCACCAGTCGCATCGCATCGACATCGGTTCCTGAATGATCGCCCCACAGAGACAGTTGCTCGCTGTTACTTGGCCGTGTTGCATGCACACAGAAGCGCGCTAGCACTACCCCGGCAGTGACGTTGGTGGCGTGTAGCCACTCTTCGAGTTGCCAGCGTGCACGCTCGAGCATGGCTCTTGCAGTAAAGCCTGAGGCGAAGTGCCACACCCGCTCGCATTCTTCTGCGTGTTCGGTTTCAAGTGTCAATGTGAACTGAGTGCAGAGTTTTGAATTTCGCGCAAGATCGGATACCAATGTGTCAACCACGGCCCGCACTCCGAACACAATCTGCTCAGCGAGTTGCAAGGGCTCCTCAAACGCGACCTCTCGTATCAACTCCTCATGTGGTTCAGAAAACTCTGTACGAGATATTTCATTGCCATTACATAAATGCCACATGCGGACACCGTCAGTGCCGAACCGATCACGGAGCAGCACATGATCAACTAGTGCAAGCGATCCAAGAGTCTTGTAACCCAAATGGATGAGTGTGTCGATCAAGTCAGAAGGGGCAACGAGCAGATCAGAAAGCACACGCAAAGGCACGGGGGCCAAAAACTCTTTGTCAGCCTTGGAAGGCACAACCGTGGTCACCTCACTATGCGCAGCCATAAACGCAGCAAATGCGGTATCTGCAACACCGACCCCCACACTTCCTCCGAAGGATTTGAATCGGCGCTGCACACTCGCTGCCAATTTATGATCTCCGCCCAATCGGCGCGATGGACCACGCACAGGAAATGAGATCCAGTTCATTCCATTCGAGAGACAACCACTGGCGAAAAGATTCGACACATCAGCCAACACTTCCTGTGCAGTGTCCAGTGTCACTGAGGCACCAAAGAGAACCGTGCACCTACGTGTGGATGGATACATGGTGAAGCCTCAATTGTTTTGGTGACATCGGTGCCGCATGACGCACCCGCACGTGGAGTTTGAGATCTCGATGCATCAGGTGCCCATAGCCACCGAGTAAGCCCTCCCACCTCTCATTAGTCGTTTCGAAAACGATGTCGGCTTGTGCGAAATCACTATTAAGAAGAATCAGAGTTGATGAACAGTTATTTGCTCTGGCTTGCAGGCGTCGCGCATCTCTGAGCGCGACCACACCGTGCACGAGAACAACCGCACACGAATCAAGACACAGGGCAGTTGCTACACCAAGATCATCCGCTGTGATCCACAGTGTGCGCTCCAATGCAACACCAGCTTCACGCGCTGCTGCTGGATTGATGGACCGCGTGCTACTGACAACTGCACACCAACCACCTGCATGACACGCGCTTGCCACAAGACGCAGCCCCAAACTCACAGCCGATCCCCCATAACAAGAAATTGTGCGACCACGAGTGAGGCCAAGATCAGGGAACGCCCCCGCTACCTCTTCAGGGAGTCGGATTAGCCGCTCGGTAAGGGCACTCGCTTTGAAAACCCCGGGCACGCCTGATGCAAGACCATCAACACCATTTAGAACCCTGGCCGGATCCGAACCACTTGCCATGGGGATACAGTAGCGAACATATGTTCGTATGTTTCAGTGC
>CAIYHK010000375.1 GCA_903925985.1 uncultured Actinomycetes bacterium | reverse complement strand
TGATGTCATAACCGCTGGTGCAGATCTTGCACCAGCAACCCTGATCCATGCATATACGCACGGGATGTTCCCAATGGATATCGAAACACGCCGCGGGCGAGTTCTTGGCTGGTGGTCACCAACAGAACGCGGCGTATTGCCTCTGGACGGATTCAATTGCTCTCGTTCGTTGCAAAAGAGTGCCCGTAAGTATGAAACCAGAATTGACACTTGTTTTCGTGATGTTGTCACCATGTGTGCAGAGCTGCCGCGGGATGGTCGCTGGATCACGGGCGAATTCATCGATGCATACACAGAACTCCATCGCCTTGGCTATGCGCACAGTATTGAAACCTTCAAAGGCAACCAGTTGGTCGGGGGGCTCTATGGAGTGCGCATCAATGGCTTCTTTGCTGGAGAGTCAATGTTTCATGTGTCCACGGATGCCTCAAAAGTTGCGCTGTGGAGACTCGTGCAGGAGATGGGCCGAGCCGGAATGGCCTTGCTGGATGTCCAATGGCAGACACCACATTTGGCGAGTCTCGGTGTAATTCGCATGGGCAGGTTGGAATATATGGAGAAACTGAGCAAGGCTTTAGAAGCACCAAATCTGGGATGGTCACGATGAGCGATTCAAACTCCGGCAAGAAGGAACAGCCATGGGTGATGCGCACGTACTCGGGTCACTCCACCGCCAAAGCGTCAAACACGCTCTACCGCACCAACCTCGCCAAGGGTCAAACCGGTTTATCAATTGCCTTTGACCTTCCAACACAAACGGGTTACGACCCGGGCGACACACTCGCTGCAGGTGAAGTCGGCAAAGTTGGTGTGCCAGTGGTGCATCTTGGCCACATGCGAACTCTGTTGGAAGCAATACCGCCTGGGCAGATGAACACCTCAATGACCATCAACGCAACTGCGGCATGGTTGTTGGCTTTATATGTTGCCAATGCAGACGAACAAGATGTGCCACGCACGGAACTTCGCGGCACTACGCAAAATGACATCGTGAAGGAATACCTTTCACGTGGCACTTACATATTTCCCCCAGCACCTTCACGACGCCTGATAGTCGACATGGTGACCTGGTGTCATGAAAACACTCCGCGCTGGAATCCCACCAACATTTGTTCGTATCACTTGCAAGAGGCAGGTGCGACTCCAGTTCAAGAAATTGCCTTCTCGCTCGCGACTGCGATTGATGTCTTAGATGCCGTTCGCGACAGTGGGCGCATTCCCGCAAACGAATTCGCCCGAGTCTTTGGTGCGATCTCTTTTTTTGTCAATGCTGGCATCCGCTTTGTTGAAGAAATCTGCAAAGTTCGAGCATTCACTGAACTCTGGGCCGAAATTGGTAGGAGTCGTTACGGCATCACCGATGAGAAGGCACTCAGATTCCGCTACGGAGTTCAGGTCAATTCACTAGGGCTTACAGAAGCCCAGCCTGAGAACAATGTGCAACGCATTGTGCTTGAGATGCTGGCAGTGACTCTCTCTCGTGATGCACGTGCGCGGAGTATTCAACTACCCGCTTGGAATGAAGCGCTTGGCTTGCCACGGCCATGGGATCAGCAGTGGGCACTTCGTATGCAACAGGTCTTGGCGTATGAAACCGACTTACTTGAATATGCAGACATCTTCAATGGATCAGAGGTAATTGAATCCAAGACTCAGGCACTAAAGGAAGCTGCGTGGTCCGAATTGCAAGAAGTTCTTGGACTCGGTGGAGCCTTTGCTGCAGTTGAAGAACTCAAAGGTCGGCTCGTTGCATCGATGGCCCAACGCACGAGCCGAATCGCTAGTGCCGAACAAGTTGTGGTCGGTGTTAACCGATTCCAGGAATCCGAAGAGTCACCACTTGCTGGTGATGGGTCGTTCCTCAAAGTTGACCCCGCGGTTGAGCGTGAACTCGTCCATGAACTCGAACAATGGCGCGCGAGCCGCGACCATGAAGCTGTGGACAAGGCGCTTGCATGGCTGCTCGATGCGGCGAAGTCCGGTGAGAACATCATGGAACCATCTATTGCGTTAGCAAAAGCTGGTGGCACAACCGGCGAGTGGAGTGCGGCCCTGCGTGGTGTTTTCGGTGAATATCGTGCACCTACCGGCGTTGGCGCTGCGGTTGGTCACCACAAGGGTGGGCTCGGATCTGTTGCTGACTTTGTGAAGACCATTCCAGGAGGACCACCCAAGTTATTGGTGGCCAAACCCGGACTCGATGGTCACTCCAATGGCGCTGAACAAATTGCGGTTGCTGCACGCGACGCCGGCATGGAGGTCATCTACGGCGGCATCCGCCTGACACCAGAACAGATCGTGGCCGCAGCACGGGACGAAGACCCCGACGTTATTGGTCTGTCGATCCTCTCGGGCTCGCATCTCTCGTTGGTCCCAGAAATCATTTCCCAACTGAAACAATCAGGAGTCGATGTGCCTGTGGTGGTCGGAGGAATCATCCCTGAAGATGATCAGCCTGGACTCCTAAAAGCTGGTGTTGCAGCGATCTACACGCCAAAGGATTACAACATTGCCGAGATCATGCGCGGCATCGCCGAACTCACGCTTGCTCAGCGGCAATAAACTTTTCGAGTTCTGGGCCCGATTCAAAACTAGTGATTAACGCATAACGCGGCGCATTGGAATTGTGCACAACCACGTGCCAAAGACGCTGAGTATCAACC
>CAIYHK010000374.1 GCA_903925985.1 uncultured Actinomycetes bacterium | reverse complement strand
GGGTGCGGTGGGTCAACGCAAGATCACCCAGACCACTCGATACGTTGCAATTGGTATCGCCACACTCCAGGGCGCTGGCTTGACCTTCATCTTTGGTCAAGGTAATGGCAGCGCATTCTTTGGTGCAGCGGCACAGGCGCCAGATGTGGTTCTTCTCGATCCGTTCATGCCACGCGCATTGTTGGTGATCCCGACCCTTGTGGCCGGTACTGCTGTGTTGATGTGGCTTGGAGAATTGATTAGCCAGCGCGGCATTGGTAACGGAATGTCCGTTGTGATCTTTTCGTCGATCGTCTCTGGCTTGCCGTACTCGTACTATTCGATTCTTCAGAGCAAGAAGTGGTTCATCTTCGGCTTGCTAGTGGTGGTTTCAATCGGCATCTTGATTGCAGTTGTGCGCATCGAGCTTGGTCAGCGCCGCATCCCAGTGCAGTTTGCCAAGCGTGTAGTTGGGCGTCGTATGTATGGCGGCCAAAACACATACATTCCGCTCAAGGTGAACCAGTCCGGTGTGGTCCCGATCATCTTCGCGTCGTCAATTCTGTTGTTGCCTGTGCTTGGTTCAAACATGCTCGGTTCGGGCGAAGGCTGGCGTGGCTCAATTGCACGTTTTGTTGATCAGTACTTGGTCAACAGCCAGAACATGGTTTACATCACCACCTTTTTCATCATGATCGTGGCGTTTGCATATTTCTACAACTCAATTGCCTTTGACCCCGTGCGACAGGCTGATCAGATTCGCCGTCAGGGTGGATTCATTCCTGGTATCCGCCCCGGTCCGCAGACCGAGCGCTACCTCGCCAAGACCGTTAACCGCATCACGCTGCCGGGCGCATTGTTCGTGGCTGTGATTGCGATCTTGCCTTACATCATCTTGTGGGTGGGCGACGTTCAGTCCTTCCCATTTGCCGGAACAACCGTGCTTATCGCGGTTGGTGTGGCCCTAGAACTCATGCGCCAGATCGACAGCCAGCTGATGTTGCGCAACTACGAGGGATTCCTCAAGTAGACCTCAGGGGACTGAGGCCAACAACATGACCATCAAGGGCGCACGTCTCGTCATTCTCGGGCGACAAGGCTCGGGCAAAGGAACGCAATGCGTTCGTCTGTCCCAGCACTATGTCGTACCGCATATCTCAACTGGTGACATGTTGCGCGCTGCCGTACGCGAAAAGTCAGAGCTCGGCCGCCAAGCAAAAACCGTGATGGATGGCGGGGGTCTCGTTGGCGATGAGGTCATGGTTGGCCTAGTGCAGGCGCGCATTGATCAAGACGATGCGCGCAGTCGTGGTTACATCCTTGATGGATTCCCGCGCACTGTTGTGCAGGCAGTTGAACTCGACCGCATCACCCAAGACCGCGGGCTCGATGTGGTGATTGATCTTGTAGTGCCGCGTGAGATCGTCCTTACACGCATCACTGCGCGTCGCGTGTGCCGTGACTGTGGAACCAACTACACCGTTGGTTCCGTAGATCGCCGCCCGTGGCTGTGCGATAACTGCGGTGGTGATGTGGTGCAACGCGATGACGACACACCAGAAGCAATCAATCGCCGTCTCGATCTCTATGAATCGCAAACTGCTCCACTGATTGAGTTCTATGGCCGCACCTCACGCCTGGTTGAGGTCAACGGAGTCGGTACACCTGACCAAGTTTTCCAGCGGCTGACCACAACCATTGACGCTCGCCTCTAGCCACACTTTCTTGCCGTTAGGCTGAAGTCATGTCACGGGTACAGCTAGCGATCAACGTTTCGAACATCGACGAAGCAATTGACTTCTATACGAAGTTGTTTGGTGTAGGCCCCGCAAAAGTTCGTGATGGCTATGCGAACTTTGCTGTGTCCGAGCCGCCGCTCAAACTCGTGCTTATTGAAGGTGAAGGCATGCCGGGATCTTTGAATCATCTCGGTGTTGAAGTTGAATCAACCGATCAAGTTGGTCAAGCGGTTACTCGCTTGAGTTCCGAAGGATTAGCAACCGAAGTGGAAGATCAGACGACTTGTTGCTACTCGGTGCAGGACAAGGTGTGGGTACATGGCCCCGATGCCGAGCC
>CAIYHK010000373.1 GCA_903925985.1 uncultured Actinomycetes bacterium | reverse complement strand
TCCACCCAAGCCATCACATAGAAATGCGCATCATTGACTTCGACATCTGTGCAGAGCCCAAGCGCCTTTGGCACTGGCACCCCTGTCTTGCCAACCGCACTGATGAGTCTGTGTTCGCGCTCCATATTGTGGGCCGTTGCGAGGATTTGCCCCATCGGTGGCCGGCGCAGAACAAACTTGGTGCCGTTTGCATCAACAACTTTGAAGGTCAAGTTCGAACGACCGCCAGCGATCAACGAGAAATCAAACGGTGCCTTCGCCCCTTCGATGTTGGCCTCAAGCCAACGGCTCACATTCTCAACGTTGATACCGCGCATCGTGACAACGGTAGACGAAGCCGCACGGTCGCTTGTCAGCCCGGGCGGGCAGCACCAGAAACGTTGCGCCAAGTAACGGCTGAAACATTCACGTAGCTTCCCGTTTGCGGCGAGTGAACCCACATGCCCTGTCCTAGATACATGCCGACATGGCCAATCCGCGGGCTGTAATAGAAGATCAGGTCTCCTGGTTGGAGCCTGGAGATCATCTCACTCGTCACGTTTCCGGCCGAGACGCTGAACAACTGTGGATTGCTCGCAAATTGACTTCGTGAATCGCTACCTATCCATGTGCCCCATGCATACATCGTGAAACCTGAGCAGTCGAAGCCGCGTCCTTCACAGAATCGACAAACTTTGTCGTAAGGAACCCCAAGTTGGGTGCAGCCGCGCGCGATCGCAGCTGCCGCTCTCGGTGACGCGGGTTCAAGTGGTTTGCACCCCGAACGATCGCCATCCCACGACGGCAGCGGACCTGTGTATTCAGAGTTTGACTCTTCGTTGCGTCGTTCTTGCTCAGCCGCCAAGGCTTCGCCCAACTCGCGTTCGGCTTGCTCCTTCTTGGCTCGGAACTCGGCGGTTAACTCATCAAGGGTTGACTGGCGTTGCTTCAACTGTTTTGCCACACCCTGGGCGTAGTCCTGCTGGCGTTCAAGATCGAGACGCTGGTTGGTGACATCCAAAACCAATGCGTCAAGCTCATCTGCCTGATTCGAGCCAGCATTCATTGCGATGCCGGTCAGATACTCCCTTTGCACAGATTGTGTGAGACCGCCGGTGTCAGTGAGCAGTGATGCAAGACCGTCATTGCGTCCACCATTCATGAACGCCTTGAGCGCTGACTGGCGCAGCTCGCCACGCATGACGTTGAGCTCGGACTCCTTCAGGGTCAGCTCATCGATCTTGTCCTGAAGATCCGTGGACAACGACTCGTACTCGGCCATGGTCTCGTCGTAGTCCGCACCGACCTGATACAACTCTGATTCCAGGCGCTCGAGTTCGTCGGCGATTCTGTTGACGTCCTCTTGGGTTGGCGCAGCGTTGACCACCGAAGTGGACATCCCGAGGCCAGCGACGAACAGGGTTGCTGCCACGAGCACCGCGCCAGTGGCGCGACGGGTCAGTCGAAGGGGTCTGGCTGACATGGGTTATAAGCCTAGGAGATGCCCCCGAAATCCAGTGGTCGGGCTAAAACCCTTGCTAAATAAGGGTTTCTACTCCCACTCGATGGTGCCAGGGGGCTTTGAGGTGACGTCGTAGACCACCCGGTTCACCCCCGGGGTCTCGTTGATGATTCGACTCGCCATCTTCTCCAACAGGTCGTACGGGAGCCGGGCCCAGTCAGCTGTCATGGCATCTTCTGAGGTCACTGCACGGATGATGATCGGATAACCGTAGGTACGTTCGTCACCCATCACCCCCACTGAACGGATGTCAGCAAGCACGGCAAAGGCTTGCCAGATCTCCCGCTCAAGACCAGCGTTGGCGATCTCCTCGCGCACGATCGCATCAGCCTGTTGCAAAAGGGTGACCCTCTCGGGAGTCACTTCGCCGATGATACGAACTCCGAGTCCAGGCCCAGGGAATGGCTGGCGCCACACAATCTCATCGGGAAGACCCAGCTCTAAACCAACCTTGCGAACTTCATCCTTGAACAGGTGTCGCAAAGGTTCCACCAGTTTTAGGGTCATGTCGTCAGGCAATCCACCGACATTGTGATGACTCTTGATTACTGCGGCCGTTCCATCTGCGCCACCACTTTCAATCACATCTGGATAGAGGGTGCCTTGCACCAAGAATTCTGCGTCGGTGATGCCGCCGGTGTTCTCTTCAAAGATGCGCACGAAAAGCTCGCCGATAGCTTTTCGCTTTGCTTCGGGCTCGGTTACATCTTTTAGTTTTTCGAAGAACCGTGAACCCGCATCTACATGCACGAGCTCAATTCCCATGTTGCGGCGGAAGGTTTCAACAACTTGATCGCTTTCACCTTTGCGCATGAGACCTGTATCTACATACACACATGTCAGCTGCGACCCGATTGCTTTGTGCACAAGTGCTGCGGCAACAGCTGAATCAACACCACCAGAAAGACCACAGATCACGCGTGACTTTCCGACCTGCGCGCGCACCACTTCAACTTGGTCAGCGACGATGGATGACATTGTCCACGTCGCATCACATTTCGCAAGGTCGTGCAGGAAGTGTGTGATCAATTCAATGCCGAGTTCACTGTGCATCACCTCGGGGTGAAACTGCACTCCCCAAATCCTCTGCTTGGAATTCTCAATCACTGCCATCGGCGCATCTTGAGTAGAGGCGGTGGCTGTAAATCCATTCGGCACTCGTGTCACCGCATCAAAGTGGCTCATCCATACGCTGATATCACGATCGGTCTGCAAGAGATCTGACTTGGCGCCAGAAATCACACTCAATGTGGTGCGCCCGTATTCACCCCGGCCACCGCGCTCAACCTCACCGCCAAGCTGTTGGGCAATCAACTGGGCGCCGTAGCAAATTCCAAGAATCGGAACACCGAGTTCATAGATCTCTGGGTCCAATTTTGGGGCACCTTCAACGTGGACACTCTTGGGGCCACCGGAAAGGATGATCGCCTTGGGCCCGCGAGCTCGCACTTCGGCTGCTGTGATGCGATGGCTGACAATCTCGGAGTACACCCTTGCCTCGCGCACCCGACGAGCAATCAATTGGGCATATTGGGCACCAAAATCAACCACCAGCACGGTCTCGCCTTTGTAGGTGTCGTCATGCCATTTGCCCATAACTGTCTTTGACCCTAATGGCTGACTAGCGCACCGCTGTTAGTCGGTGTGAAGATGGCAAGCGTGCGTTCACGTTCAATCCTCCGCGTAGGTGCTGTAACAGCAATTTTGTTTTTCGTTTCACCAACTGCCACCTTCGCCGAGGACCCACCGACCACCGAGGTGCCTTTTGAGCTTGAGCGTGACGTTACCGAGTGTGTGAGTGCTAACCCGCCGCCGAATTGCGGTCGTAAGCCCACTTCATCAGGTGACCGTGGTGGAGCAATGCAGTTTGCAACACTCGGTGCGATTGTTGTGGGCCTTGGCGTGATTTTCACAGTGGTCGTTCGCAACACGGTCCGTGCGGACAAAGAAAAGAGTGCCGCACTGCCCGACGATAAGCCGGGATATTTCTGATTTAACGTGCCTGAAACTGACACCAAGTGGATGCTCGAAGCAGTGGCGTGTGCAGCGAATGCACGCCTGCAAAGTAGGCCCAATCCATGGGTCGGTGCAGTTGTCGTTAAAGACTCGGCAATCGTTGG
>CAIYHK010000372.1 GCA_903925985.1 uncultured Actinomycetes bacterium | reverse complement strand
GTATTACGCCACGAACTGTCAGCGGAGTTTCGACGCTTTCTGGTAGCAAAAGGCACTTTTTCAGCGTAGTCGTGATGTGAACGGCACCTTCTGACCTGCGAGACTCAAGACATGGAAATCATGTCGGAATTTGAAAATCCTGATACGGACCTTGACGGAGAAGAAGAAGTCCAACCGTGGTGGAAAAATCCGCTCAATCGCGTGATTCTTGGTGCAGCTCTTCTGATCGGTTTACTCGCCTTTGGCTATCGATGGGGCAACTCAAACGGGGGCGAAGAATTCAACAAAGTTGATGTGGGCTTTCTGCAGGATATGCGCGTGCACCACGAGCAGGCAGTAACGATGTCAATGCTCTATATCGAAAGTGCAACCGACACTGATCCACTGCTTCGAGAAATCGCGCGCGAGATCATCGTTGACCAATCAATTGACAATGGTCGCATGATCCAACTGTTGCGTATTTTTGGTGAACCAGAAGCCAATGAGACCGACATCGGAATGGCCTGGATGAGCATGTCGTCGCCACTTGAGCTGATGCCAGGTATGGCTACCGACGAAGAGCTGCGTCTACTCGCATCTGCTTCAGGCGATGAGGCTGACAATTTGTTCATTGAGTTAATGATTGCCCACCATGAAGGTGGCATCCACATGGCCGAATACGCAATGTCAAACGCGGACAATGACGAAGTGGTCAAGATGGCAACTGGAACCGTTGCGGCTCAGCAAAGCGAAATCATCGACCTCGAAAAACAGCGCAAGTAAATCGCACCTCAGCCGGGTGCGGGAACGGTGGTTGTTGGCGTCGTACTGGGGGCCGTGCTTGAAGTAGGAGGCACACTCGTGGTCGTGGGCGGGATTGTCGTTGTTGTGGTCGTCGTTGTAGTCGTGGTTGTTGTAGACGGCACGAAGAACGGGTTGTCAAAGTTTGGAGGCGGCGTAATCTGCCCGTAATCCTCGGGCTCTTTGATGCCATCGAATACGTAGACGACATCGTTGTAATAGACCTTGGCCGGGAAGATCTCTGCGGTGTACATCGGGATGCGAACACAGCCATGCGAGGCGGGCTCTAGTGGCGTAAGAGTGGCTCCATGCACTGCGATCCCTCCATTGAAATAAACAGGATTGAACATCGTGCCAAGCGCGGCGTTTCTTGTGCCTAATCGGCGGTTGTAGAAGAAGTACACACCCGGCGGAGTAACGGATGTGCCACAAATTCCTTTCTCAATCGGCAACAGCGTGTCATTACCTGGCTCACCTGGGTCAATGATTACAACTTCGCACCACTGTTTGCCGTCGCCAGTTGAGATGTGAGTAATGAGTTCGGGTTTGTTTTTCCAGAACACGATCATCACTTGCTCTGGCAAGTAGATCTCGGTGTGATTGTCGTTGGGTAGTTCCCGCCGCGGTTTGATGGTGATGTCGAGTTGCATCTGTTCCCACATTGCGGGAGTGAACTCGCTGATCACCTCCGTGCGCCCAACACCCAACACCAGTTTCTGATAGGCCCAGAGTGCCTTTTCGGTTAGCACTCCGAACTCGCCATCGATTGGGCCAGGTACGAAAGCGAGCTCCTGCAATCGAAGTTGCAGACGACGCACATCGGGACCCTTGGATCCAAGTTTCAGAACCCGTGTTAGAGGCACGGTTGATCGGGGCACTTTGGTTTCTTCAACGGTTACTTCTGGTCCAGATTTGGCGTCATCACCACGGTTAACAACGAGGGTTACAAGAAGGATTGTGGCAAGCACAAGACCAGCGACCACCGCGGGCAACCAAGCACGCAGTGTGTCGTAGATGGACTCTGGCGGCGTTCCGTCGTCATTATTTTCTGGACGCAGAATTCCCGCACTGGGGGTCAGGTGGAAGAACTCAAACTCCTCGCGCGATTCGTCTTCATGCGGGGGCATGCCGTTATTTGTCATCGAACGCGCTCCATAACAGTCGCTCAACGCTACCCTTCCAGCAGTGAGATTGTTCAGGCGCCTCAATCAACCGTTGTCCACCTCGTGGTCCTGGATTGTGGTTGGTCTCTGGGTTGGGGTCTTGGCGGCACAGAGTTTTGTTGCCAATGCCAGTGATCGCACGGGGAAACCAACTTGGTGGATCGATAACACGGGACCACTTCCCACCTGGCTCGCATTTTTGCTTGGGGTCATCGGTCCGGTGGCTGTTCTGCTAATTCGATTCTGGGAGCCAAGGTTTGTGGTCGTCACGCAGTTCGTGGCCGTCGCCCTGCTAGCCCTCAATGCGATCATCGACACATCACGTGCACCCGGAGCTGCGACCGTTGAATACCTAATCGCTCTTGCCGCAATACTGGGCTCGATTTCAGCACTCGCGGGACTACCGTTGAACCATGTCCAAAGTGCTGACGTCGCTCCCGAAGGGTGAGCGAGTAGGAATCGCGTTCTCAGGAGGTCTTGATACCTCCGCGGCGGTTGCCTGGATGAAGGAAAAGGGAGCCCTCCCCTACACATACACCGCCGACCTGGGACAGCCCGACGAACCCGACCTTGAAGGCGTTCCGGGCCGCGCACTTGAGTATGGAGCTGTGGCAGCGCGCTTGATTGATTGTCGTACCGAGCTCGTGCGCGAGGGCCTAATGGCACTTCAATGTGGAGCGTTTCACATCACAACCGCTGGCAAGACCTACTTCAACACAACTCCACTTGGTCGCGCAGTTACCGGCACATTGCTTGTGCGGGCGATGCACGAAGACAGTGTTGACATTTGGGGTGATGGCTCAACCTACAAAGGCAACGACATCGAGCGCTTCTACCGTTACGGACTGCTCGTCAATCCCAAGCTGCGGATTTACAAACCTTGGCTTGATCAAACTTTCGTAACCGAACTCGGTGGACGCACTGAGATGAGCGAATTCCTAATCACACGCGAGCTGCCGTACCGTGACTCCAAAGAAAAGGCTTACTCAACTGATGCCAACATCTGGGGTGCCACACATGAAGCAAAACTTCTAGAAGACCTTGACCAAGGCATGGACATTGTTGAGCCAATCATGGGGGTCGCGCATTATCGAGATTCCGTGAAAATTGAAGCCGAAGTCGTTTCGGTTCAATTCGTTGAAGGCTGGCCCGTCGCCATAAATGGCAAGGAGTTTGCCACCCAGGTAGACCTAGTCAACGAGGCGAACAGAATCGGTGGTCGCCATGGACTCGGCATGAGTGACCAGATTGAAAATCGCATCATTGAAGCCAAGAGCCGGGGAATATATGAATCACCCGGTCTCGCACTCTTGCACATCGCATACGAGCGTTTGGTGAGTGGAATCCACAACGAGAACTCAATTGAGAACTACCGAACAATGGGTCGTCGTCTCGGCCGGTTGTTGTACGAGGGGCGCTGGTTTGACCCACAGTCACTAATGCTCCGTGAACCACTTATGCGTTGGATTGGCAGTGCGGTCACGGGTGAAGTAACCCTCCGCTTGCGCCGAGGTGATGATTACTCGATTCTCAATACCACAAGCCCGAATCTGACTTATGCGCCCGAGCGTTTGAGTATGGAACGAGTCGACGATGCAGAGTTCGGTCCGCTTGACCGCATTGGTCAACTCACGATGCGCAATCTTGACATCACCGATACTCGCAACAAGCTTGATGTCTACAGATCAGCAGGCACTTTGGGCCCTGGTGGGCTACTCGAACTCGAGAGCTAATTCAGCCTGCAAGAGCTTGCATCAAAGCAGCCAGAAGCGCAGCACGTTTTGGCATTTCTTCCACAAGCACGTGTTCGGCTTCACCGT
>CAIYHK010000371.1 GCA_903925985.1 uncultured Actinomycetes bacterium | reverse complement strand
GAGATTTCCTACTGGCTCAAGGCTCGTGTGGGTGCCACGCACTGCGCACTGTGCGAACTCACTCACGGCATGTTCCGCACAAAACGCGAATGGGTGTCATGCTCGCGTGAGCTTGCAGTTCCGTTTCGGACTTTTCACCGCAACGATGCGCCCACTGACGCCTTGCAGACATCGCAACAGTTTCCAGTGGTCTTGGTTCGTAGAGCTTCGGGGCTTTCCGTTTTGCTTGATGCAAATGCGCTGTATGAGTTCGCTGGAGACACCGTAAAGTTCGCCGATCATCTCGCTTACGTGGTCAACAACGCCCGGGATTCATCTAAGGAATGATCAATCAATGTCGCGCATAGCAAAAACCAAGAATGGTCATCCACCAAAAATTTGTGCCACCTGTGGGCGCCCATTTGAGTGGCGTAAGAAGTGGGCGCGCGACTGGGAAAGTGTGCGTTACTGCTCAGATGCCTGCCGCTAGTTAGAAAGCGTGTTACCGAACAACTGCCAAGCCAATGCGCTCTTGGCGGTAAGGCTCAAAATCAAATACGCGCGCTCGCCGTATAAATAACTCGCCCATTTTCCGACCTTGCGATACTGCAGGTATTGGTTAAGTGCGAACAAGTTGAAAAAGATGAAGATGCTGATGAAAATGCCGTACACGAATCCAGGCATGTCGCTTCCGGGGCCGAGCAGATAGAAGAGAAGCCCGATCCACGGCACGATTCCGGCGATGCAACCAAACCAGAACGGTGTCCACCAAACCTTCTGCCCCGGCTTATTCACAACTTCCATGATCCATCCGAACAGAATCATCGCTGCATTCGTTCCTGCGATTCCAAGAAGGCCAGCGATGTCGCCGATTCCAAACACCAAACAGATTGCGAGAATCATCACTGTCGATGAGATGGAATATTCGACCCAGCGGAATCGGTTCTGCTCGGCTTGAATCTCGCTCTCGTACTTACTGCGCCCGACGGTTGCAACGATCAAATGGAAAAGTGCAGACAGGAACAAGAAGACCGCGGCTGCCCATGCAATCGGCACATCAAACACTCGATCCAAACGAGTTATATCGAGACGATTGTTCGGTGCATCATTCCAGTAGAAGCTCGTGACCGGAAGTGCAAAGTCGTTGCTGAGAAGAAGGATTGCGATTCCCTGCACTAAGTGCAGCAAAGCAGCGATCAGGTTAAGACGCTTCAAACGTGACATCTTGAACTTCCTTTTCAGGCGGCCAACACTTGGCTCAACATGATGATTCCTAACACACCCCGCAGGGACCACGCGATGGTTCTGGGCCAATTTGTGCGAACTAGTGCCTGGCCGGTCTTGGGAGTTGGGTTCTGGGCCATCTCTGAGTGTCGGGGAACGGACAAAAGCAACGTGCTTCCAAGCGCGACTGCCAGCAACACTCCGCCTAGCCACGGCATCCACCACCAGACTTCATCGGGAGCTGCTCCAAGTAGCACCAGGGTGCTGACACCTTCCACGGCCATCGGCAGCCCAACCACGTAAGCCGTCCGGCGTTGATGGATGAGCGCCGTTGATGATGCGGAGTCCATTGGCACAATCGCGAGTAATGGATAGTGCACGATCTGAACGAACCAGATCACGCCCACCATCACAAGTGTTGCGGCAAGATTCGCCACAAGTGCCGCTTCGTCCATTGGGCTGAACTAACTCCGGGATCGGGCACGGAAGCCCGCGAGCCCAAGACCAAGCACTAGCAAAGCAAGCGCCCAATAGCTACTTGAGTTTCCGCGTGCGCCAGTTGGCGGCAGTGTTGATCCAGTCGTGGTTGCAACAGTTGTAGTTGTAGTAGTCGTTTGCTGTGTGTATGACCAATCGACCGCATTTGAATTTAAGCCGTCACATTCAACGGTGAATTCACCACTTAAGGGACCGCTGGCACCGATTGCTACGCGAAGGATCGTCGAACTGACGAACGTGGTTACTTTTGCAACACCGTCAATGCTCGCAACGCAACCTTCATAGAAATTCGTACCAGTTAGCGTCACCCGATTTGGAAATGCAGACGCTCCTTGTGCTGGTGATGCGGCATTGAGACTCAGCGTGGAACGCCTGAAATTCCACGAGCCACCAGCGCCTTCCACAGACAGAACTCCCCGAGTTCCATCAGCATTGATTGCAAAACCGAGCCAACCACGAAGCGGCGTTTCTGTGGGCGTGTACCACGAGTCTCCACCATCACGCGAAAATTTGATGGGACCGCCATACCAAGCCCAAAGCATCGTTGAACCATCGCTGGACATTGAACTGTAAGTCCCTTGATTTGAGGATCCGTATTCTGCGGAAAAGCCTGCGGGATCAAAATCGAGTCCTCCATCGGTGCTCACCCAAGCATCTGCATCAGTACCACCTCGGGATGCTACGAGAATTGTTACTCCATCTTCAGAAACATTGACAGAACTCAGTGAAGACGTTCCAGTCACAGTGCGTGTTGCCCAAGATGCACCAGCATCCGAAGAGATATAGGCCTTAGTGGCGCCAACACTGACGATTGTGTTTCCATCGCCAGAGATATCTATTTGATTGACGTTACCGGATACCGTTATCGAGCTATCCCATGTGTCACCAGTGTCGATGGAGTAGAAAACTGTTGTATCGCCAAAGACGACAACCACTTTTAAGCCAGAGTCTGAGACTGCAACGTCGCTTATCCCCGTTACGGAATTTGCGAAGATCATCGACCAGTTTTCACCACCGTCAAGACTTCTGTACAGGGTTGTGGTTACACCATCCGAAGCAATTCCGAATACAACTTCACCATTTGCCGATGTGTCTATTTCCAGCCATCTCCCAACTGGAGACGACGGTATTTCGGCCCACGTTGCAGCATTGCTGCTGTCGGCTGCTCCACCGTTTGAGGACTTCCACACTTTGTCACTGTAACCAGATGCCGAGTCTTGCGCTGCGTATGCGATCAGTCCGTCATTACTCATTGTGACGTCTACCCAACGCGTCATCATGTATCCGCTATCCGAGAATGTAAGCGGCATTTCCGCGGATGCCAAAACTGTTGGTGAAACAAAAGCTGACGCCATTCCAATTACACCTAGGACGTTTGTGATCAAACGCTTGCGCATATTGATCTCCTTTTTTAGTCGACGCCACAACCCTAGTCACGGGGATTGTTGCACAGGCTCAATCAGCTACAAAGGTGCGCCATGTGCGCATGTATTCGATGAACGCATCAGATAATCCCTCAGCGCGCAGCACGTCTACAGGCACAGGAATATCACGCATCTTGAAATGCGGATTGACCTTCACTTGATTTGGGAAGTCGTGATTCGTAATCGCCGCACGACCAACAGCAACTACATCGGCGCCCGCGTTTACCGCTGCCTGAATGTCATCGCCGTTGTACATGCGTCCAGCCACAGACAGCCTGCAATCTCCACGGTGCAAATTAGTGAAGATATCAATCAACCGCTGTCCGAGGTAGTACTCAGATTTTGACTCCTTGAACACACTCCACAAAGACATGTCAATCATGTCCACCTTCTTGGAATCAACTAGTAAGGCAAAGAACTGTACGGCTTCTTCTTCTACCATGCCGAACCGCTCAGGTGAGAGGCGCACACCAAGATGGAAGTCCTCACCACATCGGGAACGGATACCACCAACAATTTCCATCATGAATTGGGCCCGCTTCTCAAGCGTGCCACCCCACTTATCAGTACGACGGT
>CAIYHK010000370.1 GCA_903925985.1 uncultured Actinomycetes bacterium | reverse complement strand
GAACAGCGCTGTTGCATCAGCAAAGGATTTAATTGTTGAGTCAGTGAAGTTCTCATTGGCGTAGGTTTCACCAGTCGTGTTGCTCTGAACAGCGATGGTTTTGCCAGCAAGTGATGCAGCGTCTACAAGAGTTTCGGCTTGATCTGCACTGACAAGCAATGACTGGTCAGCATTGAAGTAAGGATCGGAGAACAACGCTGCTTCTTGGCGCTCTTCGTTGATGGTCATTGCCGAACCGACAATGTCGCACTTCTTGGCGGCCGGAGCTAACCAGATGCCTTCAAACGGCTGATCAATCACTTCAAGAGTGAGTCCACCCATCTCATCGGCAACTGCTGTGAGAAGGTCAATGTCAAAACCGGTCCAATTGCCATCGTCGTCTTGCCATTCAAATGGTTCGTACGGCGAGTCGGTGCAAACGGTCAACTTGCCATCAGAAATGGTTTCAAACGTCGCTTCTGCAGCGGTGGTCTCGGTGTTGCCACCATCGTCGTCTGAACAAGCAGACAGTACGAGTGCTACGGCCGCAAAGGTTGCGGCAACGGTACGGAAACGCTTCATTATTTCTCCCCGGATGCATTAATTGGTACGAACATACGTACCAGTTGGTAGGAGAGAGGTTACCGCACGAGCAGGAAGTGCCCCGAAACCAAAAATGTGGTCAGGCCAAGACCTTCTGGGTGAACTGAAGGACGTCTTCGGCGTAAGCAGCAGGCGCTTCCATGGCCGCAAAGTGTCCACCTTTTTCCATCACCGACCAGTGGACAATGTCGAAAATACGCTCCGCCCACACACGTGCCGTTGGATAAATCTCACCAGGAAATTGGGCATGACCAGTGGGCACATCGATCTTCTCCATCGGAAAGATGGGTACGCCTCGCCCCATAGCCTCGTGGTACAGGCGCATTGATGAATTGATCGTGCCCGTGAACCAGTAGATGCTGATGTTCTCAAGAAGACGCTGCTTGGTGAATACTTCGCGAATATCACCGTGGCTCCATTCTTTGAACTTCTCAAGAATCCAGCCAGCGAGCCCCGCTGGCGAGTCGGTGAGTCCATAGGCAAGTGACTGTGGCTTTGTTGATTGGATCGCTTGGTATCCCGTGCCGGTGAGTCGGAACAGTGCCGCACCCTCGACAAGTTTTGCTTCATGAGCTGTTACACCGTCCATCGCATTTTCTGCGGGTGGGAACACCGGCAACATGGTGGAGTGATGACCAAGAATTGATTGTGGGTGCCGATTACACATCTGACCCGCAATGATCGCTCCCCAGTCACCACCGGCGATAAAGAACCGCTCGTGCCCTAACGATCTCATCAACGCCACGTATGTGTCTGCTACTTCGAAGATGCCAACTCCGTACTTCGTTGTTGGACCCGACAATCCGTATCCAGGTATCGATGGAATCACAAGATGATGTTTTGTGCGAAGGGGTTCGATTACGTCAAACATCTCGGCGACTGATCCAGGCCACCCATGCATCAGCATGAGGGGAGTGGCATCTGGATTTGTTGATTCAACCAGCATCGCGTGGACACGAATGCCATCAAGCTCTGTAATTACATTGCGGTGAGCATTGATTTTTTGCTCGAGTAATGCGAAATCAAACTCGTTACACCAGTACTCACATATTTCCCTTACGTAATCAATGTCGCTTCCTAGGGTCCACGGCATGTCAGGAAGTTGATCTGGCCAGCGAGTGAGTGTGAGTCGGAGGCACAGGTCATCAATCATCTCGGGCCTGATTTCAAATGGCTGCATGTCGCGAAGTGGCATGGTTTCTTTCTAGTTGGTAGAGTGCTACCTCTACGACGCGGGGTGGAGCAGTCCGGTAGCTCGTCGGGCTCATAACCCGAAGGTCGCAGGTTCAAATCCTGCCCCCGCCACCAAGAAGGCCCTGGTAAATCGAAAGACTTGCCAGGGCCTTTATCGTTTCTCACTGAATGCGAAAAATGCCAGCGCTAAACTCGATTAGTGCACAAAAATATTGACATCTCACAACCCAATCGATTTAGACGCCGAGGCCTGTTGATAGTTGTGGCGGCTTCATTCCTGGTGTCTTGTAGCGATGGTAGTGAGGGGCAATCAGCATCAACCACATCGGTTGCTTCAACAACTTCGGTTATGACCACGACAACCATGCCGTCAATGCGGACCGTGCGCTATTGCGAGGTGCTTCTCATCAAACCGATTGATGGCAAGCCAAGTGCTGAGGTTTATAACACTTATCCGCTTAATGAGTGCCCAGACGATGTCTGGGTCACGCTTGATGAAACGGCAATCGCAAAAGAACAAGGTGTGCCGCTTGCGGTATTGAATGGCCCACGGTTTTGGCTGATGGATGAGGTTGAGGCCGCCGGAGGCGATGCTCCAGCGCCGGTGTCTTTTGGTGGCATGGAGATGATCAAACGCGCAACGCTGGATTTAAGTGCCGTAGGTATCGGCGCCCCGGCCTACACAGGGCACAATGTAAATCGCAAGTCAGTATTCACATTCGCAAAAGGCAGCACCGTCTACCAGCTCGTTGCATCCGACGGCACCGTTTATGTGATGCAGTCGTGGAGTCAGCAGGTAGATCCCAATCTTGCGGAGTCAGATCTTTCTAGCCTTAGTGAAAGACTCAAACTCCCTGATGGGTGGACCTTCAGGTCTCTTACATTGACCGAAGAGTTACGTGTTGAAACGGTTGAGGCAGACGCCGTGGTGCTTCAGGATGATCTCAGGAACTCGTACTCCAAGGTGACCTCACCCTGAGCATTGTGTGCGCTAACGAATAAACGGGCGCAGTTCAACTTTACGGTTGCAGGCCTTCGAGCCCTCTACGGCAAGCCGTTTTGCAGTTTCCAGATTTTCGGCTTCGATAAGCCAAAAACCGCTCATGTATTCAATCGAGTCGAAAACTGAACCTGGTGTGATCGTCGACTTGTTTTCACGATTATCAATCACTAGTGCAGACTCGGGGCCAGTTATTCCTGCAGCCATGATCCAATGACCGTTTGCAACAAGACTGTCGTTGAAGGCATCAATAGTCGACATCTCATCAGCATCGGCTGAGTTTGTAATGGTGTCAATAACTGCAATCAGGAATCGCATTAGGCCTCGTTGTCGTCAACTTTGCGGTGCCGAAAGACTAATGCTCTGAATGAATGCATAGTTCGAAGTCGTACGATTAACGAGGTGAAGCGCCTCATCTTTGTGCCATTTGATCAACTTCATCATGGATACGGTGTGTTGGCGACCGCTGATCCCCATACGGATGTTGTGCTGCTCGTGGAGAGTGTGCGGAAAAGGCCTCAACGTTCGCATCAAAAACTGCGCTGGCACTTCTATGTGTCCGCGGCTCGCCACTTTGCCTTGGAGTTGCGCGAAATGGGATTTGAAGTTATCTATGAACACGCACCGACCATTCACGAGGGCATCCTTGCCACTCAAGCACAACTGGGTGGTGCCGAGTTATGGTGCACAGAGCCATCAAGTTTTGGCCAGATGAAGTCAATGCAAAAACTTGGTGCGCAGTTCGTTACGAATGATTTTTTCCTGACACCGCGCGCCCTATTTGGACAATGGGCAACTGGACAGAAATCGTATGTGATGGAGAGCTTCTACCGATCACAACGTGTTCGTCTCGGGATTCTCATGGACGGAAGCAAGCCAGAGGGCGGCCAGTGGAACTTTGACAAAGAGAATCGGCTTCCGCCACCGAAAAATTATGACTGGCCTCCCTATCTGGAACACGAGCTCGATGAGATTGATCTTCAGGTAGCCAACGAAATTGGATTTATGCCTACGAAGATTTGGGCTACCACCCGCACAGGTGCCCGCGCTCAACTCCGATACTTTGTTGATCATCATTTGGTGCATTTTGGGCCGCTCGAAGATGCAATGACTACTGAGAATTGGGCGTTGCATCACTCGTTACTTAGCCCGTATCTGAATATTGGTCTTCTGCATGTGTCGGAGGTGTTGGATGCGGTACTCGCCAGACACGCTGAAGGGGACATACCAATTGCATCTACAGAGGGT
>CAIYHK010000369.1 GCA_903925985.1 uncultured Actinomycetes bacterium | reverse complement strand
CTGCTGCACCCGATGTCAGCCAGATCATCGCCTTTCGCTTGGTGAATGTGGACTTGTTCATGTTCAGTTCCGTTGTTTGAGGGAGCATCCCGATCGGGATAAGAGCAGTCTTGGCAACGCAGTTAAGAGGTTGATACTGAGTTGGTTAGAGCAGGGTAAGAACTCTGCAAAGATTCAGTTACGGCAGCAAACTTTCGCCGAAACGCTGGTCAGCTCAGGCTTGCAGGGTCAATTTCTTCGTCTGGAAGTTTCTTGAAAACGATTACGGCACAAACAATTACGAGCGTGGCCGCAACATAGAGACCACCGTGCATTCCATCCATGAAGGCGTTCTGGACGGCAACACGTAGATTTTCACCAGCGTCGGCACCAAGTGTTTGTCCAACCTTGTCTGAGACAACAAGTGCTTTTGCGATGTTGTCGCCTGCGGCATCACGTGCTGAATCGGGCAGTGTCGTTAGAGCGGATTCGATGTTGTTGCGATAGATGCTGTTCACAACAGATCCAATCAGTGCGATTCCAATCGCACCACCAACTTCACGAGTTGTGTCATTAACAGCAGAACCCACACCAGCTTTGTTGAGCGGGACACTTTGCACAATTCCACTACTCAAGTTCGGCATTGCGACACCAACACCGCTGGCCATGATTACTAGGAATAGTCCAACTTGCCAATAATCCGTTGTGCGAGTTGTGGTGCTCATCAACAAGAGCCCTACTGCCATCACGATGAAACCGCCGCCAACAACGCGTTTGGCGCCGAATCGATGAACCAACTTTGGGCCACGCGGTGACAAAGCAACCAATGTGAGCGCAAACGGCACGCCACGAATGCCGGCTGCTAGTGGTGAATAACCGTTCACATATTGCAGGTACTGCGTCAGCATGAAGAACATTGAGAACATCGCTAGGAAGTTCACTGAAATTCCGAGACTGCCGATAGCAAATCGTGGATTACTAAAGAAGCTCATATCCAATAGCGGATTTTCTTTCCGCTTCGCAGTTGCGACGAAGGTATAGAGCAGTGTTGCCGCAATTACAAAGCCGGCAAGCACAAATGGATCAGTCCATCCACGCTCGGGCCCTTCGATGATCGCAGCCAGAAGTGCAGCGAATCCAACAGCGGAAAGTAATGCACCCGTCTTATCGAGTTTTGTAGCAGTGTCCTCACGTGACCGTGGAGCCAGAACTGCTGACGAGATAAATCCAATCATTCCGATCGGTGCCGCAACCAGAAAGACTGATCCATACCAATAGTGCTCCATCAGAACACCACCTATAAGTGGCCCAATTGCTCCACCTGCTCCTGCAAAGCCCGCCCAGATCGCAATCGCTTTGCCGCGTTCACGTCGCGGGAATGAAGACTGCAACAAGCTCAGTGTTGAAGGCATGATTAATGCTGCGCCGATTCCCATGATTGCACGACAGAAAATCAGAGCATTCGCTGAGGTCATGAAGGCACAGGTAATTGATGCAGTGATGAAGATGCCAAGACCGATCAGTAAAGCTCCCTTGCGGCCAAAGCGATCACCAAGTGCACCGGCGGGCAATAACAATGCCGCAAAGACAAGCGCGTAGGCATCAATGATCCACAGAATCTGAGTATCAGTTGGGCTTAGTTCGGATCCCGCAAGGTGAGGAATAGCCACATTGACAGAACTGACCGTGGCAACGATGAGAACCAGACTCAAGCACAAGGCCCCAAGAATGGCGTAACGACGCGCATAAGTCCGTGGGTCAACACCATCAAGTTCATCGTTAAGCAGGGGTGATGTTGACAAAGTTAGTCCTCTGTTTTGAAGTGATCAGCCGAAGATCTGATTGCCGAGAGGCAAGACAATCAGCAAAGCGCCAACGATCAATGGGAAAAAGAGCAGAGGGTTTCGTTCTTTGACACGTGTGAGTGTGAGGTACGAAAGTGCAACTGCAACTGCTGCGAATGGGAAAGCCAGAAGATAACTACCGACAAACATGCCGACAACAATGCCAATCAATGAAGCGACCAAAGCAACGCGTCCGGCTGGTGTTGCTGGAAGCCAATCACGTGGAGTTATCTCAGGACCAAAGGTATTCCGCATCACGGTGTTGTAGATGAATGCGCCCACGGCGAGGACAACTGGTACAAGAAAAATCATTGTTCTAACTCTAGGTGTCCTGCATCAGCGAAAGGAGCAGGACTGAAAGTGGTCATTTACAAGCCCTAAAGACTGCATTGCCGCATACATCGTTGTTGGTCCGACAAATTTGAACCCCCGTTTAGACAGGTCTTTTGAGAGCGATATTGACTCCGAGGTGACGGCAACATGGTCGCCAATCGATCGGGGGGTCTTTGGTGGTTTCGCCGGCGCATAAGACCAGAAGATCTCGCCGAGTGAAAGATTCGACTCAATCAGGGCGAGCATTACTTTGGCATTACCGATTGCAGCTTCAATTTTCTGCCGGTTACGAATAATTCCTTCATTTTGCATGAGGCGCTCAATATCACGTGCGCCATAACGGACCATTTTTTGCGGATCAAAATTGTCAAAAGCCAGTCGGAATGTCTCACGCTTGCGAAGAATGGTGATCCAAGACAGCCCCGCTTGAAATCCTTCAAGGCAGATTTTTTCAAAGATTTTCTGATCATCATGCTCGGGTCGACCCCATTCTTGATCGTGGTAATTCATGTAGATCGGATCGCTCACACACCAAAAGCAGCGTCGTTTGCCATCGATACCGAGAACAGTTGGCTTCGCGTCTTTTGTCATCGAAGTAAAAACTACGCTGTTACGCCGTGAGTGCTTTCTTCCTCAGTTTTGGTGTGATCTTTGTGGCCGAATTGGGAGACAAGAGCCAGTTAATGGCAATGACCTTTGCAGCCCGATACAGGGCGATGCCGGTACTAATTGGGATCACAATCGCAACAGCGATCACCCATGCAATCTCGGTAGCCATTGGTGCCGTATTGGGTGCGAGCATTCCAACCGAAACGATTGCTCTTTTGGCGGGTGTCGCTTTTCTTGGGTTTGCTGCCTGGACCCTAAAAGGTGACGAACTTACCGACGAGGAAGCCCAAAAAGCAGATCGGTCAAATCGCACGGCAATCATCGCCGCGAGCGTGGCCTTTTTTCTTGCCGAACTTGGCGACAAAACCATGCTGGCGACTATCACTTTGGCCACAAAGGAAGGGGTAGTGGGGACCTGGGCAGGAAGCACTTTAGGTATGGTCGCGGCCGATGCATTAGCGATTTTGGTGGGTTATCACCTGAAGTCAAGGCTCCCAGAGAAAGCAATTCGTATCGGCGCGGCGGTAGCATTTGTGTTGTTCGGCATCCTCTTGATCGCCGAAGCTATTAGTGGGTGATACCAAATGAACATCTTGGTGATAGGTGCCGGCGGAGTCGGAGCCTCAATCGCCTCGATTGCTGAGACCAGGCAGTTTTTCTCGCACTGCTATATCGCGGATATCTCGCTGGACCGTGTCAAAAATGCAATCGAAGCCCTTGACGATCCGAGTCGCTTTAGCGCAAAGGTTGTTGATGCCCGAAGCACCAAAGACCTCGTTTCACTGATTGAGGAAACGAAGGCAGACATCATTGTCAACGCCTGCGACCCTCGACTCAATGAACCAATTTTCCGAGCCGCTTTTCAAAGTGGCATTTCATACATGGATATGGCGATGAATTTGTCGACGCCACATCCAGACAATCCCTATGAAGTTGTTGGCAAAGAACTCGGTCATGATCAGATCGCCGAAGATGAGCTTTGGCGTGAAAAGGGAATCCTTGCGTTGATTGGAATGGGTGTTGAGCCTGGTCTAAGTGATGTGTTTGCGCGTTATGCAAGCGATCATTTGTTTGACACGATCGATGAGATCGGTGTACGCGATGGGTCAAATCTCTCAATTGATGGACTCGATTTTGCCCCGACCTTCTCTATCTGGACAACGATCGAAGAATGCTTGAACCCGCCTGTGGTGTGGGAAAAGAAGCGCGGGTTGTTCACTACGGACTGCTTTAGTGAACCCGAGATCTTCCACTTTCCAGCGGGAATCGGACCCATTGAATGCGTGAATGTGGAACACGAAGAGGTCATCTTGATCCCGCGTGAGATTGACTGCCAGCGCGTCACATTCAAATACGGTTTGGGCGCAGAGTTCATTGACTGGTTGAAAACTTTTGCCTATCTGGGCCTTGACTCAACAGAGAAGATCAAAGTTGGTGACGTAACCGTTGCCCCACGCGATGTGCTTGCGGCTGTGTTGCCAGATCCGTCACGGCTTGGTCACTTAATGCACGGCAAGACCTGTGCTGGCACATGGGTGAAAGGCACTTACGACGGCGAGCCGCGTGAGGTTTATCTGTACCACGTTGCAGACAATGAGATCACAATGCGTGAATGGGGATCGCAGGCGGTTCTATGGCAGACCGCCGTGTGCCCTGTTGTTGCACTTGAGTTGTTGTCGACAGGTGGCTGGAAAGGCACTGGCGTGAAGGGCCCTGAGGCATTTGATGCAATGCCATTCCTAAATCTGCTCGGCGAATACGGAACCCATCACGGCATGGTTGAGATGGGTAAAGGTTTATGGCCACACCCAAGATCAACTGGTCAGCCTGGTTGGGATCGCCCAGTGCGCCGCGCGATCAAACCCGCAACCGTTTAGCGACGCAAGTCTTCGGCAGACTGGCGCACTTGCCAGTCTTTGTCGGTCAATGCTTTGTCAATTGCGGCCTCAACTTCGATGCCATCAAATGGTGCAAGAGCGAGCACGGCCCTACGTCTGATTGCAGGTTTGTCCTCGCAACCGGCGAGGATCACGGGTAGAGCGCGGTCATCCCCAAGTGCGCCGAGTGCGGCAATTGAAGCTTCACGCACAAGGGGATGAGTGTGCTCGACTCCGAGATTCAACAAGCGTGCAAATACATCTTCTGATACGGACTCGCGCTCTCCGCAAGCCCATGCACCCATTTCAACTACGAGATACTCAGAGTCATGGAGCGCAATTGTTAGGTCAGCAGAATACTTAGCGGACAGTTCGGCTGCCGCCAGGCGCACATCCATCTCGGCGTCTCGTAAGCATGATTCAACCTGTGCAGCGCTCAATACACCAAGACGATCAAGTGCAAATAGTGCAGCCACTCGTACCCGCGAGTCCGACGAGCCCAATCCTTTTTGAGCGACATCAGAGTCACCACGATGCCCTGCGACGATGACTTCAACTTCTGATGGCGCGGTTGTTTCGCTGGTCATTGCAAAAAGTCTGTAACGGATGTAACAACTACGGCGACAAATATCGCCAAGATGAAGGCAAGGATTGCCCCAGTAACAACAGCGCCCCCGATTAACTTGCCACCAGTTTTGGCTAGATCAGGCCGATCAATGGTTGATTCATATTCAGTTGGCAGTTGACTAATTCGGGATGCATTGGTCTTTTGCTGATTACTGAAGGTGTTTCGTCGACCAAACAGAATTACGATCGCAATACCGAGTGCAGCAACAAGGATTGTGCGGATGGACACTTCAAGCGATGACACAGCAATTGAAAGCGTACTCCCACCGCCTGTGGATGTTGGGCGCGTACACCGCCGGCTTTGGTGGGCGCTTCCAATGCTCACTGTTGGAGCACTGATGCTTCTGGCCATTTCCTTTGCGGGCTCAAAGATGATTGACCAATGGGAAACAGCACCCGGACAGGCTGAAGCGGTTGCGGATCGCATCGAAATCTCCGAAGCAACTCGATATCGCGCCACAAACAAAGTGATGTTCGTCTCCGCCTTCGGATCACGGTTGACCGCACTTGAATCATTCATCGGTTGGCTCGACCCCGATGTTGATGTGCAAGGAAAAAACGAGCGCTTCGGATCAATTTCACCAGCGGATCAGAGGCGTCTTGGATTCCAAGATATGGCCACTGCGAAACAGATCGCTGAGTATGTCGCACTAGAGAAGCTGGGCTACGAAGTGAGTATCACCGAAGGTGCTGTAATTGTGTCTGATCTTGTTTGTGAAGCGACACCAACACCTGACAGTGCTTGTGAGGTTTTGGAAATCGGCGACATGATCACGAGTGTGAACGGGGAAGAGACGAAGACCCTCACATCTTTAGTTGAGGTACTTGAAGGTCGAGTGACCGGTGATGTGCTTGAAGTGGAGATACTGCCGTACGGCAAGGTCAATACCGAGACACGAGATGTGCGTATGATCGCCAGTCCAAACGACCCGACCCGACCCATTGTTGGATTTGTTCCCGCCGACACTCGGAAGGTTGAAGTTCCTTTTGAAGTCGAGATCAAAACTGCTGCAATCGGAGGCCCGTCGGCTGGACTTGCATTCACATTGGCAATCCTTGATGAACTCACCCCCGGCGAACTGCTTGGGCAAACGAAAGTTGCCGTAACGGGCACGATCAACGATGACGGTACGGTCGGCGCGATTGGTGCGCTCCAACAAAAGGCTGTTGCTGTTAAACGTGCCGGGGCAAAAGTCTTCTTAGTGCCTGCTTCGCAGTCAGACGATGAGATCAAAGAGGCGCAAGAAGCAGTGGGTGACGGTCTAAAGATTGTGCGCGTTGCCACCTTGGATGAAGCGCTTCTCGTGCTGTCCGAGATGGGTGGCGACCCGCTAAATAAGGTAAATGCCACAAACTGAGGCACAAATGCACTTAGCATTTAAGGGCAATGTCTATTTCCTTCTCCCGTCCAGACCCTTCTTCGCCCGCAGCTGTGGGTGCTGCGGCATTCTCCGTCGGGCGTCGAGGGTTTGACCAAAACGAGGTCAAAGAGTTCTTGCGCATGGTGGCCGCCGAATTGGCGCGGCTACAGGAGCGCGAGAAATTCCTCGAACGCGAGTTGCGCTCAGCCCAAACGCGGGCAATTTCTGAGCCTGGTGCGCTCACTGAGGAAATGGTCACCGAACTATTAGGTGAGGAAACTGCAAGGATTATCGCCGCTGCTCGCGAAGCAGCGCTCCAGATTCGCGAGCGCGCCGAGGAAACAGCCGGCCGGTTGATCCGCGAGGCGAGTGATGATGCGTCACGAATCCGCAAGGAAGCCGACATCGATTCACAAAGGATGCGCGGTGACGCAGCTGGTGATGCGCAGGCTGAAGTCGAGATGGCTCGTCAGCAGGGTACCGAGATGGTCAATGAGGCGCGGCAGTATCGCGAGCGTGTTTTAAACGAACTCGCGAAGCGCCGAGAGCTCGCACGCGAGCAGATTGAACAGTTTGAGCACGGCCGCGATCGACTCCTCAACTCATTTGAACGCGCACGCCAAACCACAGAAGAAGTGTTGTCAGAGCTGGCTGCTGGTCAGGATGAAGACGCAGAGTTGATTGATCTAACCAATTCGACTGGGCCAATCCCAGTAATTCAAACTGCCGCACCAGCCGGTGAAATCTTTGATGTTGAAGCAGAAGAGATGGCTGAAATCACACCGTTTGAGGCTCCAGAATCTGCTCCTGTCGCTGAGATTGCTGAAGTTACTGGGGTCGAAGTCCACGAAGTGGAGCCCGCATCAACTGAACCAAGCAATGTCACGTCAGCGGTATTTGGTGAAGTTCCATCAGCCGCCACTGCAAGTAATTCCACTGCCGCCTCTGCCACCGAATCTGAACACGTTGCTCCAGTGCTTTCATTGTTCCCGAAGTCAGAAGTACAAACTGCAGACTTGGCTCCCACAGCGGCACCAAAAGAACGCAAGAGTGATGGTGCATCAGTTGACAACTTGTTTGAAAAGTTGCGTACGAGTAGCACCGAGCAAGTTGTGGAGCGCGTGAAAGCTAAACCTGCACGTGAGGTCAAGGTTGAAAAGCCGAAATCCGATGAGAAGTCCGAAGTCAAGTCGGTTAAGAGCACAAAGCCCCGTGTGGAGCCAGCGCGTGAAGCGGACCTGACCACTGAAATTGCGAACTTGGCAAAGAAGTTGAAGCGTGTGTTCGCTGATGAGCAAAACGGATATTTTGAATTTCTGCGGCGCAAAGGTGCTGCCAAGAAACTTGATTCAATGCTTGCCGATCTCGAAGCAGATCTCGATCGATATCGCGTCATGCTTGAACCCGAATTGATGGCCGCAGCCTTGAAAGGCGCAAGTTCAGTATCAGATGCTTCGGCGGCAACCCTTCGTCGAGACCTCAAATCGGGTGATGTCCTCGGCGAAGTCCACACGTACGTCGGGGACAAAGTTGTTGAGCCGATTCGTAAATCGGTGCAAAAGTGCCTGAAGAGTGTCGATGGTGACACCGATCAAGCAATTACGGCCCTACGAGGCGTATATCGGCAGTGGCGTAGCGACAAGGCCGACGCCCTAGCTGAAGATTTGTGCCGCATGGCATTTGGGCGTGGAGCCCAAAACACCGCCAAGTAGGACTAGATTCGCGCAGGTGCGTAACCCCTCAGATCTTCCCCCCCGCGGAACCCGTGGCCCACGGCGTCCCCAGTTCAAAGTAGGTCGCCCCGGCAAGGGTCGGATCGTTCTAATTGGAATTGTCCTCGCTCTGTTGCTGTTGTTGGTATTCGCCAAGAGCTTGTCTGGCTGGTACATGAACTTGCTCTGGCACGATT
>CAIYHK010000368.1 GCA_903925985.1 uncultured Actinomycetes bacterium | reverse complement strand
GGTGGTTCCCGTCCCGCGGGTTCTTGGCACAAGACAATTCACCGAAGGTCTCGTCATGCTCATGAGCCGAGCACCAGGTGATTCGCGCTTGCCACGTGAGACCGATGGAGCATTGGGGTTGATTGACGATCTATTGAAGGCCATTGGTGATCTTCACACGCTTGATTCGGCACATCTTGATCTTGGCTGGGGTCAGCCGCCTTCCATTCAAGATTCGATACGACACGAACTCGCAGTTTGGAATGAGCTCGCTTCAGAACTTCCACGAAGCGAGTGCTCCTATGCACTTGGTTGGCTTGGCGCACATCTTGGTTCACTTGAAGTTTCAAATACTCCAGCGGTTCTTGTTCAGGGTGACACCGGCCCTGGCAATGCGGTGTTTGATGGCGACAAATTGTCAGCAATTGTTGACTGGGAGTTGTCACACTTTGGTGATCCGATGGAAGATCTCGCTTGGATTGACCAGCGTTGCCAGCAGTGGGATTTGATTGCGGGTGCCCGTGCGCGTCGATTGCGCGCCTACGGCTTGACCGTGACCGAGCAGCGCATTGCTTACCACGCCGTGTTCGTGCGATTGCGTTGCGCAGTGATCACAGCACGCACGATCAAATCTGGGGGTGGCGCACTCGGCCTCGCCGTGTATGAGCCGGCACAAAACCGTTTCAACCGCGAAATTGTGCGCACTATTTGTGAAGCCTCTGGAATCACGGCCCCCGACCCTGATCGCATTACCAGTGAGATTGCAAAGGAGATTGGTTTTGATCCCGCTGCACTTCGTGCACAAGTTGAATCCATAATGAGCAATCGACCGGTTGACAAAGCACAACGTCTCACCCACCGTGAAAATGCAATCCTCGCGCTACATGAGTGGATGGAATCAAACCATGGTGCTGCAATGCGCGAACACGATGCGGCCGACGCGATGAAAACCCTCGGTGCACCGCCCGATCCGGCACTGTTACGAGCAGCCGGCGCAAGCACTGATGAGGGCGTTCTTGCATACCTAGCGCGTAGTTCGATCCGTACCGCGATGATGTGGCCCGAACCGACACTCGGCTGAGTCCGATGTTGGCCTTAAGCCGTTGCTGACTAAGGTTGGTAACTAACACTGAGTGTGACTTCGGGGAGCCATTCAGGAGATTTTTGGGGGAATTGTGTTTGATCCAGTTGCACACGGGCTCATAGTGCCATCAAAGCCACCACGTAGTGCGGGTGGTGCAAAATCGGTAGCAACACTGCTTGAACCAATGGTGCGCGCAGCACCTGACAAAGCAATTCTCATTGGTCGTAACGGCCGCCTCACGGCTGCCCAACTTGATCAGCAAGCGAATCAAGTCGCAAACATGTTGACGTCACTAGGTGTGAAAGCTGGTGACCGCGTGGCGGCTTCCCTACCCAACGATGTTGGCATTGTGGTTGCATTCCTCGGCGCAATGCGCATCGGTGCAATTTGGCTCGGCATTAACCGACCGCTTGCGGCACCCGAGAAGGCGTACATGTTGCGTGACTCTCAGACAACTGTGTTTATCGGTGACACCGCAATGAGTGACCAAGTGAAGTCACAGCAAAGTGAGTTACCTGATCTGCGCCACATCATCGTGAGTGACCCTGGAGTGAACGATGAGCTCAGCTCGATGATCGCTGCCGCGTCCGCCGATCGAGTGACCACAGAAATTGATCCACTGGCACCTGCAGCCATTGCATACACCAGCGGCACGACTGGTTTTCCAAAAGGTGCCGTACACAGCCAGCACAACTTGTTGTTACCAGGCGCGGTTGGAACCTTCAGATCAAAAATGACTGAGCCCGTTGAGAATCCAGTTCTCGGCGTCCCGCTTCCATTGACAATTCTCAACTTGATGGTTCTTGGCCCGTTGTCTGCATATCAATCAGACACTGTGATGGTGGCGATGGATCGCGTTGACGGACTCGGCATGGGTGAATGGATCCACAAAGAGAAGATCACCACCTTCGCAGCAGTTCCTGCAATGGTCTACGACCTTCTTACACATCCCGAAGTCTCTGATGAGATGTTGAAGAGTGTCGCTGCGATTGGAGTCGGTGGAGCCGACATGCCAGATGCATTCCGTCGTCTGTATGAGGAGCGTTTCGGTAAACGTGTGTCCACGGGTTATGGATTGACTGAAGCACCAACATCGGTCACCAGTGAAGATGTCACCAAGCCACCGGTAGCGGGCACATGTGGTTCAGCATTGCCGCAGGTTTCAATTCATATCCTCGACGATGAAGGGAACGAACTTCCCGTAGGTGAAGTTGGCGAGGTTTGTGTTGGGCCATCCACAGAAGGTGACTTCGCCGATACGTATCGCCCGATGCTTGGCTATTGGAACAAGCCTGAGGAATCAGCACGCGCCTTGCGCGGCGGTTTGCTGCACACCGGTGACATCGGATGCATGGATGAAGACGGCAATGTATTCATCAAAGACCGCAAGAATGACCTGATCATTCGTGGTGGGGCCAACGTGTATCCCGCAGAGGTGGAGCGCGTGATTCACGACGTACAAGGTGTGGCGGCATGTGCAGTTATCGGTGTGCCCAATGAGCGGCTTGGTGAGATTGTTGTGGCATTCGTTGAGCCAGCTCCAGGGGCCACGGTTGACCCCGCCGCAATCCAGCAACACTGCGCGGCAAACCTCGCGCGGTACAAGGTGCCTGAGCAGATTCATGTGATTGAGGCTTTTGACCGCACGCCGATGGGCAAAATCCGCAAGACCACGTTGCGCGAAAAACTCCGCAATTCCTGAAATCAATTCGTGTAATTGGGCTAGCCAAGCCCTGAAAAATTGGCTAGTTTTCAATTCAGCAAACAAACGCTTGCTGAATTGGGGGAACAATGAGGCCAGGTAGTTCTATGCGTCGGCGACGCAGCATGCGTGCAGGTACCGCAATGGTCGTAGCAATTTCGTTGTTTGCAACAGCGTGCTCCGACGACGATTCGGGTTCATCCGACACCACCGCAACAGACACAACCGAGACCACTGAGGCACCAGCCGAAGTGAACATCGGCGTGGAACTCGTGGACTATCCAGATTTCACCACCGATGTGATGACAACCTCGCCAGACCTACTCGAATCGATGGCGTTTGACTACGCAAGCACGCTCGCTGAGGGCGAAGAGCCCGAGATGGAACGATTCCTTTTTGGTTACGTGCCTGTAGAAGTTTTCAACCGCATTTTTGACGGTGACGAGTCCGAAACATCCGGCCTCTTGTGGCTGATGTGGTTGTCGGGTTACTTCGGTGGTCGTTGGCTACGTGGCGAAATTGAAGTTGCCCAGCCCGGTGCGCCGTTGACCACTTACTCAAAGACCCCAGATCAGGTGACTTTTGATTCGATCATGGCAACTGCC
>CAIYHK010000367.1 GCA_903925985.1 uncultured Actinomycetes bacterium | reverse complement strand
GTAATAGACCGCAGCAGGAACATTCTTGATATCAAAGTCGGCATGCCACACTGCGATACCTGGCAGGGTCTGAATATGACCCCGTGTGTGCATCAAACCCCATGCAACATCATCACCACGGATGAACACGGGTAACGGATTGTCATCGGTTAACGAAAGTGGAAAGGCGGTATACCACCACGCGGAATATGCATACGGTCGGTCCAGCTTTGCGGCAAGTGCCATTGAGCGGTCGCGCAAATCTTCAAGATGGTGTAGCGGTCGTGGTGGATAGATGGAACGCCACATGTAGTCCGCTCCTGCTTCAATACATAGCCAGGGTTGGTCTTCGCTGATCATTGCGCCATGGACGCAAGTCATGGAGTCACTCGCGTAACGCAGGAACGAAATGGTGCGCACCAGTGATTCTGGCTCAATTGTGATGTCATCGTCCATGAACAACACATGGGTGGCCCAATGTGCGCGACGCACTTCCATCAGTCCCCTGGTGAAGCCGCCGGCACCACCAAGATTCGGATTGGGTATCACCTGTATCGGAACTGGTAACGATGTTTCGATGGAGAGATTTTGTGCATTATCAACCACGCAAAGCCGGAAAGAATCAGCTATCTCTGGTGTGGATTCGGTCAGTTCACTAAATGCGTGAAGGTTTCGTTGTACGTATTCAGGACGATTGAAAGTGGTGATTACACCCTCAATTCGAACCTCACGTGTTGGGATGTCTGGGGTTCTCCACTGTGCTTCACGCAACGAACACCCAGAGAGACGCATAAACAGGGCATCTGCATCAGCGGCCACGATGTCCACGGGCGCTGCCGTGAACCGACCATCACCAGCATTGATCTTCTGCAGAATGTGTTCGCTCCCGTTGCGCAAAGCAACCAACTCAATCTGCCCATTGCCTTGAATTGAGCCTTCAAGAACTACGGACCGGACTGTGGTCAATGACCGCCAATAAGAGGCGGCGAATGCCCCAAAGTAAGTGTCGTAACTCTCAATCCCGGATCTTGACCTCACATAAAGTTCACGAGCCGAATCTCCACCTCGCGGAAGCGTGGGGATGTGCTGCAAAAGATTCACGGCAATCAGATGTACTCCGCAAACCAAGGAGACTTCTTCAAGAAGTATCTATAACCACCGAAAAAGACAAGCAGTGAAACCACCAAGAGGTAACCAATGCTTGAAAAACTCGGCATTCGCACATGGTAGAAACAATCTCTGTAAGCCTCGGTGAATCGGGCCATCGGGTTAGCCATCATTACCGTACGCAGCGGGAATGAAATACCAAAGATCTTTCCCCGTTCGGGCAGGCGATCAACCGAATACAAGATCGGCGTGATGTAGAACCAGATGGTGATGAGAATTGAAGTCAGGTATTGAACGTCTCTGTTGTACACGCTGCTCGCACTCACCCAAAGACTCAGTCCAGTAACAAACATGTACTGAATCACTACCAAAATCACTACGACTGGAAGATACTTGTAGCCAGGGTATCCAAAACTGGCGAGCGCAATTTGAAGAACGAATAACTCAACAAAGAGAGTTACCAACATCGAGATTGTTGTTGAGAAGATTAGAAGTTCGCGAGGAAAATAAACCTTTGTAATCAACTGCCTGGATGCCCTCATTGCCCCGGTTGCGTTGTTTAGTGAATGTCCAAGAAAATGCCAAGGAAGAATTGCGGAGAACAAATAGAACGCGTAGTAGTGATTCCCACTTGGGTCTCCCGGTTTCGGCGTCACTTTCAGAACAACTGAAAAGACAAACGTGTAAACGGTTACTTGCGCGATCGGATTCAACAACGACCAGCCCCAGCCAAGTAGCGAGCGCCGATAGCGGGTGCGGAGCTCGCGCAGCGAAAGGTGGGAAAGCAACTCGAGTGAGCTGAGTGTTTTCTTAAGATCGGAAAGCATTGTTACTTCCACTCACCGTTTAGATCAAGTGTTGGTCGCTTCATTCCCTGAGCTGCAACAACATTGAAACTGCGCAGCTCGATGCCATCAATGGTCTCACCATCGGCGTCGGCCACCCAGGCCCGCAGGGTGTAGCGCCCACGAACCACTGTGAGATTTTCGACAACAAATTCAACCGATCCTGACCGCGCCGATGACTCATCACGACCCACCACGTAGCCGTTCGGGTCAACCAAATCGATTCCAATTGATGTAGCCGATGACGGGGCAACCTGAAGAGCTACTCGCAGCGTGCCGCCAATTGGGATTCTCATTGCTTCATCACTGCCATCAAGTAGCAGCTGCTTGAACTGAATCAGCTGGTCGCCTTTACCAAAATGAACAAAGCCATCGTCATCCAAGCGAATGGTGGGATCCGCTGCGGCACGATATTTCGTGACCACATCAACTGCCGTTCCTTCTGCGCGCACCTTCCCTTTTTCGATCCAGACCGCACGATCACAGATGTTGTTGATCGTGCTGACGTCATGACTCACAATTACAACTGTGCGACCCCCAAGCCGCATCTCTTCAATTTTCGCTCTGCACTTCTGACGAAAGGCGGAATCACCCACTGCCAACACTTCGTCCAATAAAAGAATGTCTGGATCCACGTTCACGGCCACTGCGAATCCCAATCTGGCGTACATGCCAGATGAGTAGGTCTTCACTTGATTTTCGATGTAATCCTCTAGACCCGAAAATTCAACGATGTCGTCAAACCGTTCATGCAGAGTGCGCTGGCTAAGCCCAAGTACCGCACCATTCAAAAATATGTTTTCACGACCCGTTAAATCTGGGTGGAACCCAGCACCTAGT
>CAIYHK010000366.1 GCA_903925985.1 uncultured Actinomycetes bacterium | reverse complement strand
CATCTGGGATGACCGCAATGACATCGCGGCGATGCTTGCATTAGCGATCGACCAAGTAACTGTTGAACTCATCACCAATGGTGGCGCATTTGGCGGCAAAGAGGACATGAGCAATCAGGCTCACGCATCACTCGCCGCATGGATGCTTGATCGTCCAGTGAAATGCACCCTTTCACGCGATGAAAGTTTCCGTATGCATGCCAAACGACACCCGGTGACCATGCACTACACAGCCGCCTGTGATGCGACTGGCAAACTTACAGCTCTGCACGTGCGTGCGATCGGTGACAGCGGTGCATATGCAAGTGTCGGGATGAAAGTCATGGAACGCATGGCTGGACACGCAAGTGGTCCATACAGAGTTCCCAACATCGATGTCGAGTCAATCGCTGCTCGGACCAACAATCCTGTTTGTGGAGCATTCCGCGGATTCGGAGCCAACCAGGCTCAATATGCAATGGAGGGCGTGCTCGACCGTCTTGCGGAAAAGGTTGGTATCAGTGGTTGGGAAATTCGCAAGCGCAATGTGATCCACCCTGGTGAAATCTGGGGCCCGGGACAACGCATGGATGACGGTTGTCTGGGTGCAGAACAATGCCTCGACGCCGTGCGCGACGATTACGAACGCGCTCGACGGGATGGCTTCGCTGTAGGTGTTGGGCTTGGGCTTAAAAACAGTGGGCTCGGCAACGGGTTCAAAGAAATCACTAAAGCAGTTGTCAGGTTTCGGTCCGATGGACGCGTTGAGGTGCGTCACGGATGGACCGAGATGGGTCAGGGAATCAACACAGTTGCTGCACAGGTCGTGATTGAAGAGCTGGCGGTTGACCCCGCCCTGATTGATGTAATTGTCGATACGACCCGCGAATTAGGTCTCGGTCAAACAACAGGCTCTAGAGGAACATTGATGGGGGCAGGAGCAGTCAAGGCTGCATGTGACGCTGCCCGACAAGCCAACTGCAGCAAAGATGTGGACCACATCGGCGAGTATCGAGTTGATTGGACCACAAAACTCGGAGATCCTGGTGTCGAAGAGCCCATTATTCACTCAACATTTGGTTACGCCGCACAACTCGCAATCGCGGATCGCAGCACCGGTGAAATTGTTCGCGTAATTGCCGCCCACGATGTTGGTAGAGCAGTCAATCCACTTTTGTGTGAGGGTCAAATTGAGGGTTCAGTCCACATGGGTCTTGGCTATGCGCTAACTGAAGACTTCCCACATGATTCCGCCACGGGTTTTCCAACTGCCAAGAATCTTCGCGCACTGGGAATTTTGCGACCAAAGGACATCCCAGATATCGAAGTCCGACTCATTGAGGCGCCCCAACCCAACTCCCCTTACGGAATCAAAGGTGTGGGTGAGATTGGTCTCGTACCAACTTCCGGCGCCGTAGCTGCTGCGCTGCACGACGTGGATGGTGTTTGGCGAAATCGTCTTCCGATGCGCAAGGACTTCAGCGATGACTGACACCACTCCTGGACTCGTTTGCGGTCATCACCACCTTTACTCATCTTTGGCGCGAGGGATGCCCGCCCCGCCGAAACAACCGGGCAATTTTCTAGACGTTCTGAACCAGGTGTGGTGGCGACTCGATGCCGCATTGGATCTCGACATGATCTATTGGTCTGCGATGCTCGGCGCTAGTGAAGCCCTGATGTCGGGCACCACATGCATAATTGACCATCATGAATCGCCGAACGCAATAGAAGGATCCCTCGACGCAATTCAACGGGCATGTGATGAAGTTGGCGTTCGTGTAATCGCTACATATGGCGTAACAGACAGATGGCAGGACGACGGTTCGCTCGTCAATGACGCTTCGTTGCCCAAACAAATGACCAAGGCCGCCAATCGTGGTCTCGGCGAGATCAAGCGCCATGCAGAAGCTGGACATCGGACGATGGTCGGTATCCATGCGGCGTTCACTTGCTCTGACGACACTCTTCAGGCGTCGGCCGCACTGGCGCAGGACCTGGGAGTAGGAGTTCACATCCACGTATCCGAAGGCCGCGAAGACGCTGACGCTGCCACACGCTTACGAGCTTTAGCTGCTGACAACTGGCTGCTGGTTCATTGCGTGCATCTGCGAGATGAGCTTCACGGCACCATTGCCCACAATCCACGTTCCAATATGAACAATGCGGTTGGATACGCCCAGCCAGCACGATTCAAGAACAAAGTGATTCTCGGCACCGACGGTATTGGCGCCGACATGATGGAAGAGGCAAGGCTTGCATATGTCGCCCATCGTGCCGACGACGTTTACGCCACACCTGAAACAAGTTGGTCTTGGCTAGCCCATGGTTCCGATTTCTTCCCAGAATCACTCAATGACATAGTGACTTGGAACTACGACTACATGGACGACCCTTGGCATCTCGCTTTCACAACAGGGATTAGACCTGTCTCAATAATTGCTGATGGTGCTCAAATTCTTGCGGATGGACTTCCTTCCAGAGTTGACATCCAGGAAGTACGAGCCAAAGCCGCCGAGCAATCAAAGCGACTACACGCAAGGTTGGCAGCATGATTCATTCACCAAGATCCATTAGCGATGCTGTTCAAGTACTACAAGTCGATCCCGATGCACAGATTCTGTCTGGTGGAACCGATTTTATGGTCGAAGTGAATTTTGGCCACCGTGCGCCTAAAAGCATTCTCTCGTTGCGCGCAATTAAAGAGCTGCGCACT
>CAIYHK010000365.1 GCA_903925985.1 uncultured Actinomycetes bacterium | reverse complement strand
TGGGCCATATTCCTTGCGCAGTGCTCGCAGACCCGGCATCTCGTGCTCTGCAAGATGAATTTCCTTGCGTCCAAACGGTGCGAGTCCGAGGTCGGCCACGCGGTAGTCGCGACGCTCGCCAATAGAAGATGCCATTTCAGTGCCTTTCAGAGTCTCTTGACGCTAGCCGAATGTCGGTTTAATGCCTTGGCTATTCACCTTGTTCTGCACACGAGTGTTCTCGGCATCATCAAGATTCATCGCCTCGTCTATCAGCATCACCGGTATGTCGTCCTTAACGCAGTAGCAACGCTTAAGCCGCGGGTTATAGAGACAGTTTTCGTCTTCGATGTAATAGAGCGGACCCTTGTCCTGTGGGTCAGCCAGTATCGCCAGCAATTTTGGATCAAGAGCCATAAGCGAAGGCTAGCCGCCAGTGATTAATGACAAGAGACGCGACACATGCATATCGCACGAACTTCTGTCAGCGGCTTCGAGATTCAGGCGTAGTAGCGGCTCCGTGTTGGACGGCCGCAGGTTGAACCACCATTCACCACAGTCAACAGTGAGACCATCAAGGCGGTCTTGTGGAAATTCCGCAAACTCCTCGGCCACGAGTTCGATAACTGCTAGTGGGTCATTGACACTCGTATTGATCTCGCCACTTGCGGCGTAACGGTCAAACGGTTTACGTAACTCGGACAACGGTTTGCCCGACCGAGCAATCTCGGCAAGCACAATCATTGATGCGATGAGGCCACTATCGGCACGGAAATTGTCAAGGAAGTAGTAGTGCGCTGAGTGCTCGCCCCCAAACACTGCGCCTGTATCTGCCATCACTTGCTTGATGTACGAGTGCCCAACCTTGGTGCGCACAGGCACTCCACCGTGTTCGCGGATGGCTTCAGAAACTGCACGGGAGCAGATGAGATTATGGAGAATTGTCGCCCCCGGATTATCTCGCAAGACGGCGGCAGCAAGAATCGCCGTTGTGGTGCTACCAGAGAGGCCTTCACCTTTTTCATCGACAACAAAAACTCGGTCAGCATCGCCGTCAAAGGCCAGTCCGACATCGAAGCCGCCAGCAACCACACGTGCACGTAAATCTTTTTGGTTCTCGGGTTGAATTGGATCCGCAGGATGGTTCGGGAATGTTCCATCCAGTTCTGGATACATCACCTCAAGCTCAACTCCGGGTATTAATCGGAATACTTCTGGGACTACGAGACCACCCATTCCGTTTGCAGTATCGGCTACCACACGCATCGTTCCAAGATCTGCACCACCAAGGAACGACACAACGTGGTTTGCAAAATCCTCGACCATGTCACGCGATTCGATCGTTCCCTCGCGCTCACTTGCTCTCGGTGCTTGTCCCACGAGCACCTTTGCTGCAATCGCTTTGATTTCAGCCAGACCCGTATCGGCGCCGATCGGCTTTGCCCCAGCGAGGCACATCTTGATGCCGTTGTACTCCCCTGGGTTGTGCGACGCAGTGAACATTGCACCCGGTGCATTCAATGTGCCCGCAGCAAAGTAGAGAAGATCCGTGCTGGCAAGACCAAGGTCAATGACATTCACACCTTGGCGGCGAACACCATCAGCAAAAGCGCGGCACAAGAGGTCGCCCGAAGTTCTCATATCGCGCGCGATTAGAACTGTTTCTGAATCGGTGAATTTGGCGAATGCAATTCCGAGCGCATTCGCAATCTGAGCATTGAACTGCGACGGGAAAAGACCACGAATGTCGTAGGCCTTTACGATGACATCAAGCGCCTCCACATTTGAATTTTCAGTCAGGTCGCTGGCACCAGAACTCGGACCATAAAGCCCCACCCCGTAATGGATACGACTTCCCCGACGCCACCACAAGATCAAAATGCCAATCCCCGCAAGTGTCATCAGAATTCCGAGATACTCGATTCCCGAAGTTCCATACGTCAGCACAACCTGTGATTCGGTTGGCACAACCACCATGTAGTTCGGAGCTGCACGGTAGACAGCATCCGCTCCCTTCACTTCCCAATTTGGGAAGTAGCTAACACGAATCAGAACTGGTTCACCTACTCGGTCCACACGGAAACGGATTGTGTCCTGATCGATGTCCACATTGGACACCGTGACGGGATCAACAGTGCGCTGTTCGACATCTGTT
>CAIYHK010000364.1 GCA_903925985.1 uncultured Actinomycetes bacterium | reverse complement strand
AATATGCAATCAATGGATCTCCGTGCCGATTGCTTGATGTTCAAGAACTCTTGTCCGATGCCGGTGTGGGTCGCCAACAACACGTGATCGTTAGCCAGGGTCAGATCGATGCAGTTTTGAATGCTCGTCCTGAAGATCGGCGCGCGATCATCGAAGAGGCCGCTGGTGTTCTCAAGTACCGCAAGCGCAAAGAGAAAGCCGAACGCCGGTTGGAGGGAACTGAAGCAAATCTTTTGCGAGTGCAGGACTTGCTGCGCGAAGTTCGCCGGCAACTGCGCCCACTCGAGCGCCAAGCAGAAGCAGCGCGACGCCACGGTGATCTTGTACAAGAACTGCGCGCACTCCAGCTGTATCTAGCTGGTCGTGAGGTGAGCAGTCACCGCACTCGCTTGACAACACTCGCCCAGGATCGCGCACAGGCCGAGGAGAACGACAAGAACCTTCGCGCCCGGCTCGCACAGCTGGATACCGAGGTATTGGCCGCCGAAGCAGAGCTCACTGCGCGCGGTGATTCTGGATTGTCCGACAAATTGGTGCGCATTGAACAATTGCGCGAACGCGCCCGTGGCCTCAATGCGATCATCGCCGAACGCCGTCGCTCCATGGAACGCGATCGTGGTCAACTCATGGACACGGGATTGGTCGCAACACTTGAAGCCGATAGTGCGCGACTGCGCAGTGAGATCGATGCTGTCGAAGCTGAGCTGGCGACAATTCAGCCTGACACCGATCAGCTGGTTGCCGATGAGACCGCATTTGAACGCGAGCGCGCTGCGCTGGAGTCGGGCACGATTGCTGCAGGCCCGTCCACAAGTGCCGCGAGTGCGGCTGCAGAAGTGCGCGGCGAATTGCGTACATTGCATTCGTCCCGAGAGCGCGACACGGAGGAGAACCGCCGCCTTGATGTGCGCGCAACACAACTCGGGGATCGACTCAGCAGTATCGAAAATGAAATCGCGCGGTTGACCGCCGAACTCGCGCAGTTTGATGCCGTTGAAGCTTCACTCGTTGATGATTCTGATCGGGCTCAACGTCGAGTTGTGCAGGCGGAATCACAGGTGGAAGCTGCCACCACTGCGCGATCCGATACCCACAGCGCAGAGACCCGCTGGACCTCAAGAGTTGACGCGCTACAGCTCGCACTTGAAGGTGCACGTGCCAAAGCGGGAGTTAAGGCTCTCGCGGATGTTGATGGTGTGATCGGCACACTTCTTGATGTGGTGGTCATCGATGCCGGTTGGGAAGATGCAATTGAAGCCGCACTCGGAGAAGCGCTTGCAGCAGTCGTGGTGCGCGATCGCTCCGTGGCCCGCAATGCGTTATCGAAGTTCCGCTCCGGATCAATGAGTGGTGCTGTGCTGGCACTTGGTGTTCAGCCAGGTGCTGTTCGCAATGACTCAGTGCGACAGCACGTCGGTGCGCGCGATGGCGGTGATGCCAATGCTGTGAACCAACTCCTCGATGCACTCCTTGGGCAGATCGTTGTTGCGGTGGACTGGTCTGCGGCGCTGGAAGTTGTTGCAGCTAATCCTGGAGTGGTTGTGGTTACGCGTGACGGTGACCGCTTCTCGGCTTCGGGCTGGCGGATTGGTACCGCCGGTGGTGGCGCAACCGCTGCAGCGCTCGAAGAGGCTATTCAGCGCGCACAGTCAGCTTCTGCTGAACTTGCACGAACTGATTCTGATCTCGCTGCGGCCCGCTCAGAACTCGTTGATGGCAAACGCGAACTCGCTGAACTTCAAGGGCGTTTGGATGCCCATGACCATCGCAGTGATGCAGCGCGTGATTCTCTTGCCCGATTGAACGGCGAACGACGCGAAGTGCTCGCTGAAACCGAATCAATTTCCAATCGGCGCAATGACATGGTGCAGGGGAGTGTGCGTCAAGAACAGCGCATAGCCGAGCTTGAATCGCTGTTGGTCAAGCTCGAACGCGACGAAGCAGCCGAAGCTGAGGCAGCACGTGCAATATCTGCCACTCGTACCGAGATTGAATCGCGAGCCGCATCGCTTGGTTCACGCCGCAAAGACCTTGAGGTGCGTAGCGCTGGCCTGATTGAGCGCCAACAGTTCCTGCACCGCCGTCTCGAAGAAACTGAAACTCGGCTCAATGCGGATGCAGCGGCCCGCACCGAGGCCGCAGAGCGTCGCACCAAAATTGAAATGGGAATCAACGCGATCAGTCGCCTTGCAGAGCTCGTTGATGGTCATCGCATTGCAATTGAAGTTGAGTGGCAAGACCTGCAGGAGCAGCGACGTCGCCAGAGTGACGAAGTGCGTGCTGCGGCACAGTCACTCGATGAGTCACGCAAGTCGCGAACTGCTACCGAGCGTCAATTGGAGGAGCAACGCGAACGCTCGCGTCGACTCGAGATCGACGAAGCCGAGGTGAAGTTGCGGCTTGAGGCGGCGGTTGAGTCAATTCGTCGTGATCTGGAAGTTGAGCCCGAAGTGGCAATCGCATCCCCGCTGCCCGAGCTTCCCGAAGGTGTTACGCCTCAGGCAAAGACCCGCGAACTTGAACGCGAACTTCGTCTGATGGGTCCGATCAATCCGCTTGCGTTGGAAGAATTCAACGAGTTGCAACAGCGTCACCAATTCCTTGAGGAGCAACTCGAAGATGTTCGTGAAACTCGACGCGAACTCTCCCGCGTGATTAAGGCTGTTGATCTGGAAATCCAGACCGTGTTCGCTTCTGCATACGCAGATGTGAGCCAAAACTTTACGGGACTCTTTTCAATGCTGTTCCCTGGTGGTACCGGAAAGTTAGTGCTCACCAACCCAGATGATCTTTTGAATACCGGTATCGAAGTTGAAGCAAGACCGCCCGGAAAGAATGTCAAGAAACTCTCGTTGCTCTCGGGCGGTGAGCGCTCATTGACCGCACTTGCATACTTGTTTGCGGTGTTCCGTAGTCGCCCTTCTCCGTTCTATGTAATGGACGAAGTTGAGGCTGCGCTTGATGATCCGAACCTCCACCGTTTCTTGCAGCTGGTGGATGAGTTCCGTCAAGAAGCACAGATGATTATTGTGAGCCACCAAAAGCGCACCATGGAAGCTGGCGACAGTTTGCTTGGCGTGAGCATGCAGCCAGGCGGCTCGTCAAAAGTTGTCACCGAGCGGGCGCCGCGTCCGCAGAGTGCCAGCGCAAACAACTAAGCCAAATTGGAGGCCCATATGTTGGCTGAGTCTGGACCAAACCTGATTCCCATTGTTGTAATCGCAGTATTGGTCGCTGGGTTTGCTGGTTACTTCATTGTGCGAGGCCGCAGTCGCGGTGGTACGGCACCGACTGACATCACCGACGCTGAGATTGCGCGTGCATCAGTGCCAGAAACAGTTATTGATTCAATTCCTGAAGTTGCTGCTCCTGTGGAAACCATTGTTGAGCCAGCCCCGGCAATGGGACGTGTGCGCTCGGTGTTTGCCGGCGCTATCAGCAAGATCACAGGCGCTGGAAAGATCTCCGAAGAAACGTGGGAAGAGCTCGAAGAAGCACTGCTTCGTGCTGACGTCGGAGTGAAGATCAGTGACGAGTTGCTGAATGTCTTGCGGGCTGAAGCAAAGTCGGGCGCATTGCAATCACCAGAGGCAGCGATCGATCGCCTTCGTGGGCTGATGCTTGAGCGCATTGTCGGATCAGAACGCGAACTCAACATGCTGCCTGATGAGGCGAACTCCCCGAACGTGTGGATGTTCGTTGGGGTTAACGGTGTCGGTAAGACAACTTCAATTGGCAAGGTGGCAGCACAAAGAATTGTGCTCGGTAACAAGGTGTTACTTGCTGCTGGCGACACTTTTCGTGCCGCAGCCGCCGAACAGCTGGCTACTTGGGCCGATCGCGCCGGCGCGGAGTTCGTACGTGGAGCCGAAGGAGCCGATCCTTCGTCGGTGATTTTTGATGCTGTCGAAAGTGCAGCAGCAAAAAACGTGGAACTCGTTCTTGCTGACACAGCCGGTCGTTTGCACACCAAGTCAAACCTGATGGAAGAACTCGCCAAGGTGCGCCGCGTTGCCGAAAAGGGTCGGGGTCGTGTGAGCGAAGTTCTTCTAGTAATTGATGCCACTACTGGCCAGAACGGTCTTGTGCAAGCACGCGAGTTTGCACTTGCAACTGCTGTGACCGGGGTGATTCTCACCAAGCTCGATGGATCCGCCAAAGGTGGCATTGTTTTTGCAATCGAAACGGAACTCGGTATTCCCGTAAAGCTTGTTGGTCTCGGCGAGAAGATCGGTGATCTCATTGCTTTTGACCCAGAGCAGTACATAGCTGCACTCTTCGCCAACTGATATTGCAACTACGGTTGGCGCATGCCCGCAGGTGACAACGATTCTGAGCGCTTTAAGGCACTTTATGTTGCTCACTCACGGGAAGTATTTGCTTATGCCTTGCGGCGATTACGCGATGCTGACACCGCAGCTGATGTTATGGCTGAAGTATTCACCGTCGCATGGCGAAAATTGAATGCCATTCCTAACGGTGACTCCGCAAAGCTCTGGCTATTTGGTGTGGCACGCAATGTGGTGCGTAATCAGGAGCGCGGCATTCGTCGGCGTACGAATCTTGCAGCAAGGCTCGCTACAAACTTTTCGGGCATTGACTATGAGCCCGATCCAGCACCAGAGCCCGCGTTGGTGGAGTTGGTTCGTGTGGCACTTGAAGAACTCAAAGAGGACGAGCGTGAACTCATGCAACTCGTGATGTGGGACTCCCTGACACCGTCGCAGGCGGCCCAAGTCGTGGGGATTCCGCCAGGCACCGTGCGTACGAAACTTCATAAAGCCCGTGTGAAGCTGCGTACAGCCCTTATGGCACAAGCCCCGGAACGCTTTTTCGAAAACGGACATGTGTACTCAGGCGAAACGGTTTCGCTGAGTGACACTTACAAGGAGGAACAGTGAACGACAACGAACTTGATGCGTTGATGGCTTCTGCGAATCCAGTGAGTGAATCAAAGATGGCCGCACTTGATGTCAAATCAGGCGCGGAGGATATGTTGGAGGCAATCATGTCGGAAACAACAACACGTAGTTACAAACGCCTAGGTTTCGCTGGCGTAGCGGTCGCAGCAGTAGCCGCCATCGCCATCGGCGTGACAGTGATTGACAGTGAGCGTGGAGCAGGCGCGGAAGTTTTGCAACTCGTTTTGGCATCGACCAATCGAAGTGAAGCAAAGCTTGGTGAAGAAGCCGCAATGTCAGGCGTGGGCGCCCCTGCTGCTGACCGCATGTACTGGCAGCCGACTGAGTATTCAATTGCGGAGTCATTTGAAATGCCCACGGGTTCCTCAACGGTGTGGGAGTTCACGGCCTCTAAGTCTGAGCGCGATGATTTCCGTGCACGAGCAAGTGAAGCAATTCAAAATCTTGGCGGCACCCCAAATGCCGAACACATTTGGTCAGATGATTATGAGCCGTACTACTGGAGTTACTCGGATTACGCCCAGGTCGCAGTTTCCTCGGAAACACGTGCTGAAGATGGCGCATCTGGCGGAGGCACTTCGGGTTCATCAGGTGGCGCTGTCGATCCAGGTGCCCCCATATCCGAACCAGAACCGGCTGTGGTTGATTGCTCGCTTTATCCAAAGGATCCTGGCTGTTACTACGAAGAACCAAAGCCCCCAGTAAATGTTCCGAACAAAGACGAAGCCGACGATCTCGGGCGTCAATTCTTTGAGGATCTGGGTCTCGATCTGAGTGACTATCAAGTTGATGCTTACGCCGATGATTGGGGCGCCTATGTGAGTGCTTACTTGGTAGTTAACGGACACAACACTTGGATGGGTTGGAACATTGGATTCGGCGAGAACGCTGAAGTCACCTATGCCGGTGGTGTTCTTTCTTCACCGCGTTCACTTGGTGAATATCCACTCGCAGATCGTGAAACAGTCTTGACCCGACTCAACGAATACCAATCTGTGATGCCGATGCTCAAAGATGGCCTTGAGTACACGTCTGATGTGGCCGTCGACAGTTCACTTGTCGGGCCCCCGGAAACCCTCACGCCTCCAGAGGTGCGCAAGGTCGAGTT
>CAIYHK010000363.1 GCA_903925985.1 uncultured Actinomycetes bacterium | reverse complement strand
CATCAACAGAAACGACTGAGACTGTTTCACCGAGTCAACGCGATGAGTTCGTCGCAAGCTCTGGTGTGCCTGGAGTAACTGACGAAGAGATCAGTTATGCAGTGATCGGCACCAAAACCAACAATCCACTTGGTACTTGCATTCTTGACTGTTTCACCGAAGGCATCAAGGCGTACTTTGCCTACCGCAACAGCGAAGGTGGTATCTACGGTCGGGATCTTGTTGTTGCCGACGTTATTGATGACGAACTCACACTGAACCAGCAAAAGTCCCTGGAAGTCGCCTCATCCACCGACTATTTCGGAGTATTCCAAGCGACACTCTTTCCTGCCGGCTGGGGATTGTTAAACGACGAAGCCATCCCAACATATACATGGGGAATTCATGGGGCAGATGCGGCTAATCGCAAGGCAATCTTCCCAAGCATGATTATTCGTTGCGAAACCTGTACACGTCCTGCCATGCCCTACATCGCGAGCCGTGTGGGTGCAACAAATGCTGCATCTTTGGGATACGGAATTAGCGAAACTTCCAAGGTGTGCACACAGACCATCGCAGCATCATTTGATCTCTACGAGGCAGAGTCAGGTGTAGCCAACGCATACATGAATGACAACTTGGCCTATGGTCTTCCCAACGGAATCGGGCCAGAAGTTACCGCGATGAAGAATGCTGGTGTTGACTTCATTGCCACTTGCATGGACTTAAACGGTATGAAGACACTCGCCCAAGAACTGGACCGCCAAGGAATGGGTGACGTCGTTTTGTATCACCCAAATTCATACGATCAGACTTTTGTGGCTGAGAATGCCGCCCTATTCGAAGGTGATCTGGTCACGGTTGGTTTCCGACCCTTTGAAACCACCTCTGAAAAGGGATCAAAAGATGAATTCCTGAAGTGGATGGAAGAACTTGGATACCAACCAAATGAACTCGCAATGGTTGGCTGGATCTCGGCCACACAGGTGTTCGACGGCTTGATCGCAGCAGGGTCTGAATTTAACCGTGAAAAGGTCATTAGCTCATTCCGAGCAGTGAAGGACTACACCGCCGGCGGTCTATTGCAACCAATAGACATGTCCACGGCATACATCCCTTATGTTTCCGGAAGCCCTGAAGCAGCAACAGAGATTCCGTGTGAATCCTTTGTGGTGATTGTCGGTGGAAAGTTTGAATTCCTTGATGATGCATCAAAGCCTTGGTACTGCTGGCCACCCGGAGCAAAGTCAGGGTTTGAACCCGAATTGGTTGATTTCGGCTGACACTGGTCGAGCTAATTAAGTCGCTGGACAACAATGCTTCTTGCCTCATCAGTCGCTGAGGACTTTCTGCGTGGAATTCTTCAGGGCCTACCCCCCGGTGCGGTATATGGGCTGATTGCAGTCGGGTTTGTGCTTGCATACAAGACTTCTGGCGTCTTTAATCTCGCCTTTGGTGCGCAGGCATACATCTCGGCAGCTTTGTTCTTTCACACAAGAAATGAATGGCATTGGAATGTCCTTGTGGCGTTCACATTCGCAGTCTTTGTGGTCGCCCCATCAATTGGTCTGATCCTCGAAAGACTTATCTTTCGCCACCTCCCACCAGGGTCAGCGCTAGCCAAACTCGTTATTGCCATCGGTTTGTCAGTGGCTCTTCCACATTTGTTTGAATTGCTAATTGGATTTGAACCCGTTGGCGGCAGAACACCAGAAGGATTGCTTCCAAATGGTGGTGGGGTCTTTTATGACCCATTTGGGGTTTACCCCCTAAGTAGAAACGAGTTGACCGCATTGGTTGTAGCGGTCATAGCAACAGCCCTACTAACTACACTGTTTCGTTTTTCAGCCATTGGATTGCAGATGCGAGCGGCTGTTGAGAGCCCACGCATGACAGAGCTCAACGGCATACGTGCCGATCGTGTGGCAGCGTTCAGCTGGGCATTGTCGAGCACCTTTGCGGGACTTGCCGGTGTATTGATGGCTCCACGATTCAACACACTTGCTGCACCTGACTATTTCAATCTCATCATTGTTGCGATCACAGCAGCTGCATTCGGAAGATTGATGAGTTTGCCTCGCGCATTAGTCGGTGGTCTCGGCCTTGGCATTCTGATCGCTCAGGTTGACACTTTCCTGCCGAGATTTTCAGCCGACAATTCATGGGTTAAGGCAATTGAAGACAATGTGACACCCGCGATGCCCTTCATTGCATTGTTTTTGCTAGTGGCATTCTGGCCACCATTGAGGGCAAACAAAGACCAAGTGGATCCACTCTCAGGAGTAGATCCACCGCCCCAACTTCCAGTTGCTGTTGTACGCACACGATTTATGACGAATCTCACACATTCAGTGGGTGTCGGATTCTTGTCTGTCGTTGGTTTTGTTGTTATGACACGTGCTGATAAGTCCTGGGTTTTTCTTGTGACTCAGGCTGTCATCATTTCCTTGATCCTGTTGTCCATAACTGTG
>CAIYHK010000362.1 GCA_903925985.1 uncultured Actinomycetes bacterium | reverse complement strand
CAAGCGGCACCGCAAGATTTCATGGCGCATCCTGGTCATTGGATGCAATGGATTAGTGATTGGAAGGGGACTGCGACTGCAGGTCCGAACTTTTCGTGGGTGTTGGCGACGCGAGCGCTCAAGCGAGCAACCGATCTTGATCTGTCATCGTTGACTTTGGCTCTGTCTGGCGCCGAACCTGTTGACCCACAAGCAGTTGATGCTTTTGTGAAGGCTGCTGAACCATTTGGCTTGTCGGCCGGAAGTATTTTCCCGGCCTTTGGAATGGCCGAAGTTGCGATTGGTGGGGCCTTCCCACCGCGCTATCGCGGTTTGAAGTGTGACACCGTTGATCGCATCGTGATGGAACGTGATCGCATCGCTCGACCGATTAGTGCAAACGAAGATGATGAAGTCACCGTACGCCGCTTGCCGCTTCTTGGAAAAGCAGTGCCTGGTCTCGAAATGAAAGTTGTTGATCCAACGACGCGTGAAGTTCTGCCCGAGCGACATGTCGGTGCGTTGTTATTGCGCGGAACCAGCGTGACTCCTGGTTATTACAAGCGACCAGACGCAACGCGCGAAATGTTTTATGAGGGTTGGCTATGCACCGGTGACCTCGCGTACTTGCTTGATGGCGAATTAGTGATTTGCGGTCGAATTAAAGATGTGATCATTGTTGGCGGCCGCAATGTATTCCCTGAAGATATTGAGCGAGCAGTAGGTGAAATAGAAGGTGTGCGCGCCGGCAATGTGATTGCCTTCGGTGTTGACGGATACAAGGGTAAAGAAACTGTCATCGTTGTCGCCGAGGTGAAGGCCGACGGTCTTGAATCTGTTCGAGAAGCGATTCATCATTCGACACTTGAAGTATCAGGTCTGCCGCCGCGAGACATCATGTTGGTGAAACCAGGAACTTTGCCGAAAACGAGTAGCGGCAAATTGCAGCGGGCTAAGTGCCGCGAGTTGTACTTGTCGGGCGAACTTGAATTAGTCGTTTAAGGATTCTGGTTTAAGGATTTAGGCTGCGTAATGCGACCGCAGTTGTCACTACACGCGGAGAGATCACTTCTTGACCGCAAATAAGCGCAACAAAACGGTGGGGATTTTGCGCGACCGAATTGGTTTCACTGAGGGCAGAGAGATCAAGAGTGTTGATACAACTCACTTCGTCAGGATGCGATTCAAGTGCCTGTGATGTCATGCAATAAGAAAACATCGTGGCGATCACGGCAATCACGGCGATCAAACTGTTGACCCTGATTCGAGTAGTTTGCATTCAGTTCACACTCTGAACACCGGGCTTATGTTTGGGTGAATGGCCGATCTTGAAGGTTTCTAGACAAATGGCAGTCAGGCAGATAACGAGCGATTACGCCGATTGCAGGGCCGACATGACCTTGCTCCAGCGCTCTGGATCACTGCTGTAGGGGGCGTAGAACGAAATGCGCTGAATGACATCACCGTAACGGTGATTCAATTCTGGAGCGATCTGTTCAGGAAGTCCGACTACTGCGAAAGTATTGAGGATCTCGTCGGTGATGAGCGTGCCCATCTTGTCCCATTCACCTTGCTTTGAAAGGGCGTTCAGCTGATCTTGGACCTCACCCCAACCGTGCATCTCAAGAACTGGACGGTATGCAGGGGTTGATCCATAGAAGGCGATTTGCTT
>CAIYHK010000361.1 GCA_903925985.1 uncultured Actinomycetes bacterium | reverse complement strand
CAGTTTCGGATGACGCATCACTGTGGCCCAGTCACCTCCAATTGGCGCGCTGGAAGGTGATACAAAATCGGTGGCGATCAAGTCACCACGTTTTAGCCACTTCTCAACGAAGGGCTTCGACCACACTTCGTCAAGGTCGGCTTTACCCATTTCGGTGAACGCGCGATATACCGCGTCATGACCGACAAACACTCGGCTCAGTGGGTCACGGAAAGAACCCGGGTCAGCCTTGAATCCGCTCAAGGCGAGGGCTACTCGTCGTCTTCGTCGTCCGAGTCGTCTTCGACGCTTTCGGACTGCGAGATCGGCTTACCAGTGATCTTGGATTTAAGGCGACGAAAGCCCATCTTTCCGGTCAGAGCCAGCCCAGCTGCACCACCGGCAATAGCCGTGACGATCATGCTTCCGGTGCCCGGATCAAGGTAAGAGAACATGGTTAACAGTCTACTTCTAGAAGCTGAATTCTCGGATCATCTCCGCCAGTTCAACTGGGGTATCACCTTGAACGCTGTGGCCCGCCTCAGCCACACGCACCACCGTGGGGTCTGCAACGGTCTCAAGGAACATTTCCTCATCAGCATCGTCCATGACTGATTGTGGGCGCATACCGCGCACCAGCAGGATTGGCATCGTTGCCTGTGCAAGCACATCCCACATTGACGCAAATCCCTCCATGGGTTTCTCGTCAGCCACTTTCTCGCCCACACTCGCGTCTCCATGGAGGCGGTACCTCCATACCCAAGATCCATCCTCTTGCTGAATGGCGTTATGCAAGATCCCGCGACGCAACGAGGCTTCGGTACGGGTCGGATTGTGTTCGATCGTGCGTGCCAGCAGTTCCTCAAAGGAAGGGAATGTGCGCGGGCCATTGATGAAGTTGGTGATTGCTTTGGCCTTCTCCTGATTCACACCGGGAGTCACATCTACCAGCACTGCCTTGCGAACTAATTCTGGCGCCACATGCATCAAAGCGATGGTGGTCATTCCGCCGAGTGACATACCAATGACTGCCTTCGCGTTAGGTGCCAACTTACGGATCGCCACTGCCACATCTTCTGCATTGCCAAAAAGATCTGTTGGTCCATGTGCGCGAGTGCTGCTTGGCCCATCGGAATGACCATGACCAGGAAGGTCGATACAGATCATTGGAACATCAAGTGCGAGACCAACGGTGTCCCAAGTGTGAGCATTCTGTGCTCCACCGTGCAGAAACACCAGCTCGGGCTCGGCACTTCCCCATACCAACACACTTAGGCGACGACCCGGCTCAACTTCAACAAACTCGCGCCGCACAGTAGGTGGCTTGAACGGAATTCCATATTCCTGTGCATTCTCATGAAAATACGAGAACTCTTCGTAAGCGACTTTTTCAACCATCATCAAACCCTAACCGTGTTCTCCACACATACATTCGCCATTGCCAACCGCTAGAAGCTCTGCACTCCATAGAAATGAACGCACGTCAATCACCACACGTGCCACCACATCATTCACGGGCGCATCGTGGTCAGTGATTAACAATGAACAATCTCCGTGCGTGGCGCGAATCGCACCCGCACAACTCGCCGCAGCATTCGCAATCGTTTCCACGTTTGGATCCGATAGACGAACAACTACGGAATCGCCCACACTCACACCACGGGTTTGGAGCGCCGCTACCCACTTAAGGGTCAGTTCAATCTGGACGTCGTTGTGACTCAGACTGCGGCACCTGCGTGTACGAGCAAATCACGTATTTGTGATGGTCCAAGTGGGAAGTCAGTTGGGTGCACGCCAAGGTGCTTTACGGCATCATGGATCGCGTTTGCAACCGTTGGCGGTGAAACGATGGCTCCACCTTCGCCCATACCCTTGTAACCACCGAGCGAGTTCGACATGGTCTGAATGTGTCCATATTCAATGTCTGGAATTTCAGGTGCAGTCGGCACGAGATAGTCAAGGAAGGTTGTGGCTAATGGGTTGCCGTCTTTGTCATAGATCATGTGCTCAAACAACACACCACCAATTCCTTGCACCACGCCACCGGCGATCTGGCCCTCGACAACCATTGGGTTGATCATCTGCCCACAATCCTCAGAGACGATGTAGCGCAAAATCTTTACCATTCCAGTTTTTGGATCAACTTCAACGGTGCATGCATGTGTGGCATTTGAATAAGTGAACGAACCAGCAGGCTTGTACCGAGCACTGACTTCAAGGCCCATTTCCATGCCTTCAGGAAGCATCTCAGGCATCATGTAGGCCATTGCTGCAATCTGTGCAAACGGGAGTTGCTTGGCGGGTGTTCCCTTTACGGAAACCACACTGTCATTGACCTCAAGATCATCAACATTGGCCTCGAGAGTGTGTGCAGCAATCTCCAGGATCTTTGCCTTGAGCTTTCCGGCTGCGGTTTGACACGCACCACCCACGATCACTGCGGTGCGGCTGCCACCGGTACCAGGACCAATCGGGGCTGAAGCAGTATCACCTTGCATGATGATGATGTCATCAATATCGCAACCAAGGTGTTCAGCGATTACCTGAGGCATCGTTGTTTCAATTGAATGCCCGTGGCTTCCACTTGAAAGTGCAACAAGAACTTTCCCACTTTCATCCATTCGCACATTCGCTTGGTCGGAACTCAGAATGCCAAAAGCGATTGCCGAGGGCTCGATGTAAACACCAACTCCGAGACCAAGCAGGCGTCCTTCTGCGCGTGCCTTTTCTTGCTCGGCACGGAACTTTGCAAGATCCAGCATCTCCATTGCCTGATCAAGTGTCTCTTCCGGTGTGACCACGTCATACACGAGAGTTGTACAGGTTGTGTACGGAAGGTCGGACTGATGAATGATGTTGCGACGACGGAACTCAATTGGATCAATTCCGATTTCCGCAGCAACATGATCCATCATCTGTTCACGCGCCACAGTTTCCATCATCCACGGGCCGCGATATGGCGCCTTGCCGCAGGTGTTAGTGAAATACGAAGCCCCCTGGGGAATCACAACTGGCATTTTGTACGGGCCCGGGAACATTCCAGCCGACATGCCCGCTCCACCACCAGCACCTGGTGGGTATGCACCAACATCCTCAAGGAAGTTAACTCGACATCCCATGATGTCGCCTTCGGGCGTCACTGCCATTGTGACATCAACCCACTCTTCGCGAGCTTGGTTCGCCGCAATCAGACTCTCGCGGCGGTCTTCGATCCACTTAATCGGGCGATCACCGAGCAGGTAACCAGCGATCATCATCGCTGCCTCGTCGCGGCTCACCATCATCTTCTGCCCGAATCCACCACCGACATCGCCGGCAATTGCCCGAATACGTTGTGCCGGGAAACCAATCAAGCGCGCACAGAATGAACGCACTTCGTGGGCGTTTTGTGTTGCTGACCAGATTGTGATCTCATTCGCCCCGCGATCATGCTTGACAATTAATCCACGCGGCTCCATCGGCACATTTGTTGCACGAGCTTGTTTAAAGCGACGTGTTACGACATGCGGTGCAGATGCCATCATCTCGTCAACCGGTGGCACTTCCATATACGGCATGATTCCCGAGAAATTTTTATTGAGTTCGTGATGCACTTTCATCTCAGGATTAGCAACGGCCATATCCAAACCAATGAT
>CAIYHK010000360.1 GCA_903925985.1 uncultured Actinomycetes bacterium | reverse complement strand
TGGTTTGCTTGAGTAATCAGTGCCGCAATCCACCAACTAGAGATTGCGAGGCAGAGCAGAGAGACACGTGACACGAAACCAATCGCAGTGCGATTTGTAATCTCGCCGGATCGACGCATTAACAACAAGACGATTACGGGCCCAGGCGCGATCATTAACAGTGCCGTGGCATTAATTCCACCCACCGAGAGCACGATCAGGGCCAAAATCGCTGGTAGGCGCCACTGATACAAACGTGAGTGGTTCGTTGGTGGGTCCCGTAGATCTAGCGTTGCGGCGATCAGGTGACCAAGTCCTGCCCATGGAAGAAGGAGTACAGACGAGCGTGTTAGATAGCTCAAAACAAACGGAGTGAGCATGTAGGCCATGGCGCCAATAACACTGCTGAACCGCGAGATACCGAATCTGTGGCAGCAGCGCCAGAGGCCCCATCCCGCCAAGAAGAACAACGATCCGATCCAAAATCGCTGCGCAATCCAAAACGGAATATTCAGAGATTCAGTAAGCCAGTAATACGGGCCAGACGGCCAGAGATATCCGATGTTTTGATGGGGAACGTAGCCCGCGAATAGTCGAGAATCCCAAGCTGTCGATGCATTTCTCAATAAGTCTGATGGGGCAGTGCCTAGATACAGCTTGGTGTCTGTAAATACTTTCCCGTACTGAACTATGAACACGGGTAGGTACGCAAGTGATGCGATCGCCAGCAGGGGCGAGCTTCGACGTAGTCGTTCGATCACGGCACTGCCGAGACAACGCCGTACATGCCCACAACGGTGACCAAACCTGCGGCGAGTGTGACTATCACCAATTCCCACCAGGGTGTGTCCTCATCGCTGAACATTGCGCCGGCTGAAATGAACAAGGGGAATGCCGTAAATACAAATCTGGGCCTTGCAGTCACAGTTTCGGGAAGAAGCATCAAAAAGAGTATTCCCAAGCTGTAGGCGAGCATGGGTGCTGGAATTCTGTGACGCCACGCACTCCACAGCAGTACACCTATGGCAACTAATGATGCTGCGGTGAGCACGTTTGTCGGCGAGGAAAGTGGATGCAAGAGAAATTCAACTGTGTTGGATACCGCAGCGCCACCAAAACTCGTTCCTTCGCGCCATGCCTCACTTTGGACACGGAACCAAGGCAAGTTTTCGCCGGTGTGGTGGCGAAGAAAAATCATGAAGCCAATGAATCCAATCGGTGCGAGAACCACAGCGATGAGCGATTTCCACTCTCGTTTGGTTCGAATCGCTAGGAACGCTGCCACCATGCATGCGAGCACTAATGCGAGACCATTGGGTCGGGTGGCGGTTCCAACCGCTGCTAGGAGACCCGCGACTAACCAACGCTCGCGATGTAAGGCCCAAAGGCAAGCGGCCGCAACAACCAGCAGGAGAGCCTCAGAATACACATACGAAAGTACAAAACTGCCAGGAAATAGACACAACAGAATCACCGCGTGGCGAGCGGGGCCAGCGCCGAAAAGCTGCAATGCGATGTAGCCAAAGATCGCTACGAACACGGCTCCTAAAAGTATGTTGACTAAGACGCCGGTTGTGGTGGGGCCTCCCGGGAGAATCTTGTCCACGAAGCGCACCAGGGTCGGGTAGGCCGGGAAAAATGCGGCACGTGCCGGCGCCATGTCGTAAGTGACACCATCTGGGATGAAATGTGGATATCCATCGGAGACGATTCGTAGGTACCAGTTACCGTCCCAAGCTCCAAAAACAGATGCAATGAGGTCGGAACCTGATGGGAAAACTTTGCGGGCAAATGGCGCATCGCCGGCGACACATTTGGCAACGATCTTTGATTTTTCACAAAATTCAAGATTCCACCTGTTGCGTACAACTTGCTCAGCGGCAACCAATCCCGCGCCAACCACAGTAAGTATCCGCGACAAGGCATAAGCGACGAGACCGTGAATTACCAGGCGACGACGTTGAGCATCGAGGGCCTTGAATTTGAGCATGACGCGATTATCTGAAAGAAGTGTCATTAGCTCCGACTACTTTTGGGGACTAATCGAAATTACCAAAGGCAATCGTGCTCGTTCGGGCATCAAAATCGTCGAATATCCAATATTGGCAGTCCAGGTGATTTTCGTGGGGGAGATGCGGCATGGCGCAGGATCGAATCAACTACAAGCCACCTGTAAGGGCGGTAGGGCTCCAGTAACTCCAGCATTTCGGCATCAGTGCCTCGGTGGCGACCGGTCAGGGCAAATACCACGTGATGGCACAGATGAAAGTCGCCAACCGAGACTGCATCGAGCCATCCATGTGAGCGTCGTAGGGCCTCGCTGATGGTCCACGGCCCGACCCCAGGGATATTCAGAAGCATTTGGTAGGCCTCATCTACGGAGATCTCATTGGCTTTATCAATGGCGTCGTGGGCGTCAGCGATGGCGAGCAAGGTTCTTGCTCGACCTTTTTCGATTCCTAGGCGGTGAAACTCCACAGACGACAATTGGCTTAACGCCTCAGGTTCGATGTATCCCTGACAGAAATCATGCAATCTTCTCCATTGGGCTGATGCTTCTTTGCTGGTGATGCGTTGCCCTAGGACTGAGGGAATTAACTCGGACCAAAGATCTCCACTCTGAGGATGAACGAGGCTCGCACTGTGCTTTGTCCACGATCGCAAGGATGAATCATCAGGTGATCGAGAAATGATTTGCTCGACTGCATCTTTTGTATCTGAAATGTAGAGACGTTGTATTGCGCGATGGTTCGAGGGCAGGGTCGAACTGATCACCAAATCGTTTGGGCCGTCCTCGCTGGACCAATTGATGCTCAGATCGCCCTTGGTGCCGTAATTTCGAATGTAACTTCCAGCATTCAGCGAGG
>CAIYHK010000359.1 GCA_903925985.1 uncultured Actinomycetes bacterium | reverse complement strand
TTTTCACGTCGGAGAACTGTTCAATCATTGCCATCAATGGGTCGTAGTTGTCCCGACGGCGGTCGTAGATCAGATCGAGGCAGAGTTCGATTTGTTCTTCGGGGATTCTTGCCAACGGGAGAATCTTGCTGGCATGCACGATCGCTGAATCGAGACCCGCAGCCATGCATTCAGCAAGGAACACACTGTTCAGCACTTGCCGTAAGCCTGGGTTTAGACCAAAGCTCACATTCGAGATTCCAAGTGTGGTGAAACAGCCCGGGATTTCTTCCTTGATTCGTTTGATGGCAGCGATGGTTTCCATCGCGTCACGGCGCAGGTCTGCTTCGCCCGTGCCCAGTGGCATTGTGAGGGCATCAAAGATCAGATCCGATGCCTTCAGGCCGTAGCGCTCGGTCGCAATTTTGTGCATCCGGTGAGCAATCTCGACTTTCCATTCAACATCTCTTGCTTGACCGCGCTCATCAATCAACAGGCACACAACCGCAGTGCCGTATTCGGCGGCAAGTGAAAACACTCGGTCCATCCGCTTGCCGACAGCGTCACCTTCTTCGAGGTTGGCAGAGTTCAGGATCGGCCGACCACCGATGTGTTTGAGACCTGTTTCCATGACCTGTGGCTCGGTGGAATCCAACACCAGAGGGACGCTCGCTTGGGTGGCGAAACGCGAAGCAAGCTGTTCCATGTCCTCGCGGCCGTCTTTACCCACGTAGTCAACGCAGAGGTCAAGCACGTGGGAGCCTTCTTTGATCTGATCAGTGGCGATCTTTGTGCATGTATCCCAGTCGGCACTGTTCATCGCATCACGAAACGCCTTCGAACCAACTGCATTGGTGCGCTCACCGATGATCAAAAATGAATTGTCTTGCTTAATCGGAACGGACGAGTAAATGGACGACACACTCGGCTCGAGTTCAGCTTTGCGTGGTGCAGGCGAGAGGCCGCGTACCGCATCAACCACAGCCTTTAAATGTGCAGGCGTAGTGCCACAGCACCCACCAACAATGCCGATACCGAGATCTGCAACATGATGACGATGGAATTCAGCGAGCTGTTCCGGCGTTAGGTCGTAATGAGTTTTGCCATCGACCACACTTGGGAGTCCGGCATTTGGCATCACACTTACAGGCACGGGTGAGTGTTGGCTGAGGTAACGCAAATGTTCCTGCATCTCAGCAGGGCCCGTTGCACAGTTGATACCAATCACTGCAGGCTTCATCGCCGCAATGGAAGTGAGTGCCGCACCGATTTCACTGCCAACAAGCAAGCGTCCAGTTGTTTCAACGGTGACTTGAACCTGAATCGGGACTTCCTTGCCGAGGTGTCGCATTGCGTAACGGCTGCCGATCATTGCTGCCTTCACCTGCAAAAGATCCATCGAAGTTTCAATCAACAACAGGTCGGCGCCACCTTCAATGAGACCCCGTGCTTGTTCCTCGTAAGAATCGCGCAGGTCATCGAACTTGATATGACCAAGACTTGGAAGTTTGGTGCCGGGCCCAATTGAGCCAGCAACATAACGCGGTCGTCCATCAGATTCGTAGTCATTGGCGACTTCGCGGGCAATTGCCGCCGATGCATAACTCAACTCGTATGCGCGCCCTGGGATTCCATATTCGGTGAGTACGGTGCTGAAAGATCCAAAAGACGCGGTTTCAATGGCATCGACTCCGACATCGAGAAATGCGGAGTGCATTGACCGGATCACGTCGGGCCGGGTCACGCAAAGGAGTTCGTTGCAGCCCTCAAAGCTTGGGCCACCAAAATCATCAGGGCCAAGGTCAAGGCCTTGAACGAAGGTGCCGAATGCGCCGTCAAAGACGATTACCCGGTCTTTGACCGCATCGGTGTACAACTGGCGAGCCACGAATAGTTAACGATAGTTGCTGACCTTCCAAACACCATTGGGGAATGGCAAAGTCCACGACAAGCACTAGCGTCAAATGTGATGAATCGACCAAAGGTCTACACGCGGGAAGGCGACGACGGGACCACAGGTCTCTTCTATGGAGGTCGTGTTCCCAAGGACTCCGAACTCCCACGCGCATATGGCACCGTGGACGAAGCGCAAGCAGTGTTAGGGCTCACCCGCGCCGCTGCTGGCGTTGACTCTGAAGTGTCACAAATTCTTATTCCGATCATGAAGGACCTCTGGGTACTGATGGCCGAATTGGCAACTCTTCCTGAGAATCGCGGCAAGCTTGAAGCGGGTTCCACTGCTGTCAGCAGCGACATGGTCGATCGCCTTGAGCGAATCATTGATTCACTCGACGAGCGCTTCGAGCCCCCGAATGAATTCGTGGTGCCTGGTGGTAACACCGTTGCTGCTTGGTTGGATCTTGGGCGCACAGTCGTGCGTCGTGCGGAGCGCCATTCGCTGGCTGCGGCTCCGTCGCCATCGCATGTTGTTCCTTATTTGAACCGACTCTCCGATCTGCTGTGGACCATGGCCCGCTGGCAGGAGGGCACTTCATTGAAAGTGAGAACCATCAGTGACTGAAATCAAAGTGCTTGCAAGCGTTCCCACTGACGCAAAAGTTGTGGCAATGGGTGTATCAACCACGGGCCCAATGCCACGGGGTCTTGGCATGACCCGCAAAGATCTTTCCGCCCATGGATTTGATGCCAAGTCAGGCCAGACTTTTTTTGTGCCACGTGCTGGTGGTCATGGCACGCTGCTGGTTGGTCTCGGTGAATCCAAATCTGTGACTGCAAATTCACTTCGCAATGCAGGTGCTGCAATCGCGCGCGCCACCACCAAAGTTGAATCTGTCGCCACCACATTGTTGAACGACACCCGCGTGGAAAAGCGTGCCGCGGCACAAGCAATTGTTGAGGGCTATCGGCTCGCATTGCATCGATACGTGGACTTGAAAAAAGATAAGTCGGCCGTGGCTAACACCTCACGGTTGGTGTTTGTAACTTCAACCAACGCGGCATCTGCAAAGACCGGTGTAACACGGGGGCAAGCGACTGCGAATGCAACATGTTTTGCTCGAGATCTCGCCAACACCCCACCTGCACATCTCACAGCACGAATGATTTCTGATCTGGCGGTAGCACAGGCTGCGGATGCTGGGCTGAAAGTCGAAGTCTTCAATAAAGACCAGCTCAAGCAAATGGGCTGCGGTGGAATGATTGGCGTGAACAAGGGGAGCGTTGAGCCTCCTCGCATGGTTCGTCTCACCTGGAAACCAAAGGGTGCAACGGGTCATGTGGCACTGGTTGGCAAAGGCGTCATGTACGACTCCGGCGGTATCAGTCTGAAGCCATCCGATCCGTCGCACGTCGGAATGAAGATGGACATGAGTGGCGCTGCAGCAGTGTTGGCGACCATGTTGTCGCTGAAGGCGCTGAATGTGAAGACCGCTGTCACTGGCTATCTCATGTGCACCGACAACATGCCCTCGGGAAGTGCACTAAAGCTTGGCGACGTGTTGACCATGCGCAATGGAAAGACTGTGGAAATTCACAACACAGACGCTGAAGGACGCCTCATTCTGGCTGATGGCCTTTCACTTGCGGCTGAACATAAGCCACATGCGATTGTCGATATCGCAACCCTCACTGGAGCGTGCCTCGTGGCTTTGGGTGAAAAAGTTGCCGGGGCACTGACCAACAACGATGAGCTTTTCAGTCAGATCAAGAAATCAAGTGAGCGTGTTGACGAACCCGTTTGGCAATTGCCATTGGTAAAGGACTATCGCCGGTTGCTCGATTCCAATGTGGCCGATATGCGCAATATCGGCGGTCCGAGTGGTGGAACCATCACTGCGGCTTTGTTCCTCAGTGAATTTGTAAACGAAATTCCGTGGGTGCATCTTGATATCGCTGGACCCATGAAAGTCGATGGCGATGAAGGCTGGATGAACCGCGGTGCCACAGCATTTGGTACACGACTTCTCATTGACTTCGTAGCCAACTTTAAGCGCCGCTAACCCGCGAGTTGCTCGGCAACCAGTCGGCGTGCGACTCTCGAAGATAGAGCGGTAGCCGTGCGAGATTTCTTGCCGATAACGGTGGCAAGAAGCGCCTGACTTCTAACCCGTAACTGGCTTCGCGTGCAGCCCCGAACATGATGCAGCGTTGTAGTGCTCGTGTGAATGGATTGCCCCGACCTGAATTGAATGTGAGGCCCAGCGCTGCGGCAGTGTCAATCAAGTTCAATTCATAACCCTCTGGATAGAGATCAAACCCCGCATCAATGCGTCGCATAAGCCACGTTGTGGTGGGGCCAAGGATGCCTAGCCAAAATGTCTCGACATAATCGCCTCGGATGTCGAATCCGATCTGATCAACTACGGGGTCACGCCACGGAAGCACGACCAATATTCCGTTTGAATCGAGCTGTAGCTGTTTCTTGTGTGTTGGATGTGTTGCGGTGTCGACCATGCATTGAAGTGCATGGTGTGATTTCGGATTGGGAAACTGAGGCACAAAGCATGCCATCTCAATAGGATTTGGATGTGTCGCCCATTGATGAAGCCCGCACCTTGGTTGAGAGTTCCCAGCGCATCGTCTTTCTTACAGGTGCGGGAATATCGACTGATTCGGGAATCCCGGACTTCCGCGGTCCGAACGGGCTTTGGACCAAGAATCCGAAAGCCGAGCAAACCGCAACGTTGTCGTATTACTTGAATGATCCAGAAGTGCGAATGATTGCCTGGCAAGGGAGACTCAACGCCGCGAATTGGACTGCTAAGCCGAATCGCGGTCATGAAGCAATTTTTGAACTCGAGCAACGCGGGCAACTCACAGCCATCGTTACTCAGAATGTGGACGGGCTACATCAAGCTGCGGGTAATAGTCCGGATCGTGTAATAGAAGTCCATGGTTCCATTCATAAAACTGTTTGTTGGGAATGTGGCGACAAGCGTCCGATGCTTGATGTGCTCGAGCGTGTGCGTGCTGGGGAAGTGGATCCACCGTGTGAGTTGTGCGGTGGAATTCTAAAAAGTGACACGATTTCCTTTGGCCAGAACTTGGTGCCTGAAGTGATTCAGTCTGCTATCGAGGCGGTTAGTCAATCTGATCTGATGATTGCTGTTGGCTCGACGCTTTCAGTTTTCCCAGCAGCGAGTTTGGTGCCACAAGCGCGCCAAATCGGTGCCCCGGTGATCATTGTCAATGGGCAAGAGACGGCAATGGACGATCGAGCAAACGTGCTAGTTCGTGGGCTCATAGGCGAGGTCCTGCCAGCCATCGTTGGCGCCACTGGGTGAATTCCCGACTAATTAGGTAGCATTTAGATATGGCAAGTTTTAGAGACCTTCTCGCTTCGGCGCGTGCATCCATTTCCGAGATCAGCACCGAGGAAGCACAGTCCAAGATTGATGCCGGTGGCGTGGTTGTACTTGATGTGCGTGAGCCAGACGAATTCGACCAAGGTGCGCTCAACAACGTGGTTCATATTCCACGCGGCCACCTCGAAGCTCAGATTGAGAGCCGAATCACCGACAAGTCGGCTCCGGTTGTTGTGTACTGCGCAGGTGGTGTGCGTTCCGCGTTCGCTGCACAGACCCTTGCATTGCTTGGATACCAGAAAGTTTTTTCAATGGACGGTGGCTTTGGCCGCTGGAAGGACGAAGGTCGGCCATGGACCACGCCCGTCACACTGACTGCCGAACAACGCAATCGCTACCAGCGTCACTTGCTGCTTCCCGAAGTTGGAGTTGAAGGACAAGCGAAGTTGCTTGGGGCAAAAGTATTGATGCTCGGTGCAGGTGGCCTTGGTTCTCCTGCTGCTCTGTATCTTGCTGCTGCGGGCGTGGGGACAATTGGAATCGTTGATATGGATGAAGTCGATGCTTCGAACTTGCAGCGACAAATTCTTCACAACATGGATCGAATCGGTGATCGCAAAGTTGATTCGGCAAAAAAGACTCTGACTCTGATGAATCCAGACGTCAATGTGGTCACCTACGACACGCGACTCGCGGCGAGCAACATCATCGACATCATCTCGGGCTATGACGTGATCGTTGATGGCGCGGATAACTTCCCGAGCCGCTACTTGCTAAACGATGCGAGTGTGAAGCTGGGAATCCCAGTAGTGCACGGCTCGATCTTCCGCTTTGAAGGGATGGTCAGCGTGTTCCACCCGCTACGGGGCCCGACCTATCGCGACATGGTTGCAGAACCACCTCCGGCGGAGCTGGCGCCAAGCTGTGCCGAGGCTGGTGTGCTTGGCGTATTGCCGGGAATCGTCGGCAGCATCCAAGCCTTGGAGGCCCTGAAGATCATCCTCGATCTTGGCGATCCACTGATTGGGCGCATTCTTACGATTGATACAACCGAGATGAACTTCAGGGTATTCAAGTTGCGCCCTGACCCGGCCAACGTTGTGACATGGGACAACCGCGATCGGATTCAAGTACGCGACCTCGACGGGCTTTGCGCTCCTTGGATGGACCACTGACAACCTGCAAACTTGCCAAGTTGCGCTGAAATCACTAATTCGGGGGACAGACGGTACCGCTACCTTTACGCACTCTAAGGTTGGTATATGCGCGTTCTAGCAGAACTAGTCGGCCCTGCCGTGCCCGTGGTGGTGGATGGTGCCGACGAAGTTTGGGCCCGTGCCGACCAGTCGTGTGAACGAACCACAAATCACTCTTGGAAATTTGCCCTATCTGGTGCTCTGAGTTTCAACACCTATTTCGGTAGTTTTCCGCTCTGGAAGTGGCGTGAAGAGACAACACTTAAGAACCTGAGCCTTCTCGTTTCAGGTAAGGGGCAGTTTGATATTCAAATTGATGGTTGGACTGCGTGGGGTGAGCGTTCCTTGGTGGCGCGGGCTGAGGTGTTGCTGCTCGGCGACACGCCACGGCGGATTGACCTGCCTCCGATTGAAAAGATCGACAAGTCAATTTCCTACCTTGTTGTGCGTCTCTTTTGTAATGACGTGCAAGGCGAAGTCGTTCGCCTGCAGTACGCAACCGCAGATTCACCTTCAAACAAGTTGCATCTTGGTGTATCGATCACCACCTTCAATCGTCAGCAGTACTTGATTCGAAATTTGAAGAGTGTCACAACGGCGCTTGCCCATCGCCCTGATATTGCCGACGATATTGAAATCACCGTTGTTGATAACGGCAAGAATGTCGAACTTCCATCAGAAGTGGAAGGCAAAGTGCGCCTGGTTCCAAACGCCAATCTGGGCGGAGCCGGTGGATTTGCGCGCGGTTTGATGATGTACCGCAAAGAGGGCAAAGTCAGCCATGTTCTTTTCATGGACGACGACGTCACGATCTGCCCAGAATCGATCTTTCGTGCGATGGCTTTCCTTTCATTCGCTAAGGATCGCAAGGCATGCATTGCTGGCGCGATGTTTGAAGAAGAGCGTCCAAGTGTGCAGTTTGAACTCGGTGCGCAGTGGCGACCGTTCGAAGTGAATCCATTCATGGGCCTGCAACGAGGCCTGCATCTCGACAATTGGCGGGCATTGCGCGAGAGTGAAGATCTCGATCGATCAATCAGTTACGGCGCATGGTGGTTTTACATGTTCCCCGTGAATGTGATCTCGGATCTACCCCTGCCGGTGTTCGTGCGCGGTGATGACGTGACTTTTGGGCTACGAGGTGCTGGAACAAGTACGACAACACTCCATGGTGTTGGTGTTTGGCACCAAGCATTTATGTACAAGAACGGACCCTTCCATTACTTCCTTGAGGCGCGCAATCTGCCCCTTGTGAGTCTGCTTGCCACCGACTCTTACAAGGCGAGGCATTTACTGAAGCGAACAATGCATTTCGGGCTCCGTTTCTTGTTTCTTATGCGTTACAACACCGCCGAAGCTTTCATGGCTGGCACTGAAGAGTTCATGAAGGGCCCCAAGTACTGGTTGCAGATCGATCACCAAGAACGACTCCAGTACGCACGGCAATTCACAGGTGAGTCAGTTGCAGTTCTCGGGCCCGAATGGGATCGCTTCACATTGCCGCCACTGGAAACTCGGCGCGTGGGTACGGTCTCATCAGAACTGGAAAAAAGAGCTGATCCGTTTTTGGTGCGTTTAAAAAACACTGTGCGTAAGTCTGGTCGGGCAAAAAAGTGGATGTACTTCGCTGCGCTTGGGGGACATCTAATTCCAAAGTCAATCTCGAAACTCCCAACTCGTACGGTGGGGTCAGAGGACATGTTGCCTTGGGGAAACTTTTGCCGTGAAACAGTGGTGTACAGATGGCGTGCCACTGGTGAGGGATACGTAGTTGAGCGTGATCGCCAACGATTCTTCAAACTGTTCACGAGACTGTTGCGACTTTGCTTCGCGATCACTGTGAAGGCCCCGGCAGTGATCAAGGAATACCGAACCGCATATCCAGATCTCACTAGTGCCGAGTACTGGAATCGTCAATTCCAGAAGGAGAGCGTGTAGTGGCCCACATTGGAATCGCGGGTGCCGGATTCAGCGGTGCAGTAATCGCTCGTGAACTCGCAGAAGCTGGTCACGACATCAGTGTTGTAGATGCCCGTGACCATATTGGGGGGAACAGCCACACTCAGCGCAATGCAGATGGTGTCATGGTCCACGTCTACGGACCCCACATCTTTCACACTCAGCATCAAAATGTTTGGGACTATGTAAATCGGTTTGGCGTGATGATGCCGTACAACCACCGTGTGAAAGCGCTGGCAAAAGGTAGTGCCTACTCACTGCCAGTGAATCTTCTCACTATCAATCAATTCTTCAACAAGACTTTTTCACCAGCCGAAGCCGAGACGTTTGTACATTCAATCGCTGATACGACCATCACAACACCCATTACGTTTGAGGATCAGGCACTTCGATTTGTTGGCCGTGATCTTTATGAAGCGTTTTTCAAGGGTTACACAAAGAAGCAATGGGGAGTTGATCCGACTGAGCTCCCAGCGAGCATCCTCGCCCGTTTACCCGTACGTTTCAACTATGAAGATTCATACTTCAATCATCCGTATCAGGCAATTGCCCGCGATGGGTATACGGAGATAATTGCATCAATTCTTGATCATCCACGAATAACTGTTGAGTTGGGCAAGAGCCTGAGTCGGGCAGACGCTGCGTCGTTTGACCACATGTTCTGGACTGGCCCTATCGACGCGTATTTCGATTATGAGCATGGTCGACTCGGCTATAGAACACTTGACTTTGAATCCGAAGTTCATGATGGGGATTACCAGGGCTGCCCAGTGCTCAATTACTGCGATGAAGATGTGCCATTCACTCGTATAACCGAACACAAACACTTTGCCCCGTGGGAATCTCACGATCGCACCGTTATCTATCGTGAGTTCAGCCGCCTTTGTGGCGAAAAAGACATTCCGTACTATCCGATCCGTCTTGTGAAAGAGAAGGAGCAATTGGGTCAGTACGTTGAGATGGCACGGCGCGAGACGAATGCCACGTTTGTGGGCCGTCTTGGTACCTATCGTTATTTGGACATGGATGTGACGATCTTTGAAGCCCTGAAGGTGGCCACCGGGGCCAAAGATGCACTTATCAACGGAGAATCTGTTCCAAGTTTTTTTGTTGATCCATTGGGGAGTTAATCCATCGTGGATGTAATTGAGTTCGACCACGTGGTCAAGAAGTATCGGTCTTGGCATGAGCGCCATGATTCACTCAAGTCGCGAATTCTTAACCGCAGTGAAGGTCGTTGGACGGAACGCACCGTTCTAAATGATGTGTCGTTCTCGGTAGCTGACGGATCTTCTTTTGCGATCATTGGCCGTAATGGTGCTGGCAAGAGCACGTCGCTCAAGTTGATGTCACGAATCTTGGTCCCTAATTCGGGCCGGGTGTCGGTAACCGGGCGCGTTTCAGCACTGCTGGA
>CAIYHK010000358.1 GCA_903925985.1 uncultured Actinomycetes bacterium | reverse complement strand
GGTGACCATAGCGTTGATCGTTGGGTAACAACCCATGAAGTTCAGGCTGATAGCACTAGCCGGACTCATCACCGCGTTTGCTTATCTCCTTGCAGCTCTCGGCGAAAACTCCGAGATACCTGCTGGCGCCGGCACATTTCTAATTGCATTGTTGTTGTTGGTCGTCGTGGCACATTTTGCGATCAAATATCTAGCGAGCGCGGCCGACCGCTTGTTTCTTCCACTTGCAGTCTTTTTGCACGGCATTGGCTTTGTGATGATCACTCGTTTGTCGGATCGTCTTTCTGGACTACAAGCAACTTGGTCACTAATCGGTATCGGCGCCTTTGTAGCCACCCTTGTGGTCGTGCAACGTGTGAATGACCTCGCTCGCTACAAGTGGGGGTTTTTCACAGGCGGTGTCTTTTTGCTGTTGCTTCCTCTCGTTCCGGGTCTCGGCTTCACTAACGGTGGCGCACGAATTTGGGTGAACCTTGGCCCGATCAATTTTCAGCCCGGTGAATTCGCCAAGATTGCCCTTGCAATCTTTGTTGCTGGCTATTTAGCCGAGCGTCGTGAGTTAATCGCCGCGGGTACTTGGACCATCGGCCGACTCCACCTGCCAGAACCCCGTGATGTTCTGCCATTGCTAGCGGCGTGGGGCGTGTCCGTGGTCGTGATGGTCGGCGAGAAGGATCTCGGCTCATCATTGCTCTTCTTCATGCTTTTTGTGGTCATGCTGTGGGTAGCAACAGAAAAGACCAGTTATCTCGTGGTTGGATTGTCGATGTTTGCCGTGGGTGCAGTCATTGCGTACAACATGTTTGACCACGTGCGTGACCGTGTAGAGATTTGGTTAGATCCGTGGAGCCAGTACAGCGGCAAGGGCTACCAAGTTGTTCAGGGAATGTTCGCCTTCGGTGCGGGTGGCTACACGGGATCAGGGCTCGGAAAGGGCTTCCCCACTCGTATTCCAGCGGCGCAGAACGACTTCATTTTTGCCGCTATCGGTGAAGAGCTTGGGCTGCTTGGCTGCACGGCGATTCTGGCGGCATTTGTTTTACTAATCGGTGCTGGCCTGCGCACAGCGAGCCGCACACAACGCCCATTTGAACAACTTCTCGCAACGGGCCTCACATTGATCTTTGGTCTGCAGGCATTCATCATCATCGGAGGCGTGCTCCGTGTTGTCCCACTAACTGGTGTTGCGTTGCCATTTGTTAGTTACGGTGGCTCGTCGCTTGTAGCCAACTATGTATTGCTGGCGATTTTGGTTCGAATATCAGATGGTGCTGCGCGACAGGTTGGTGATGCGCCCGACACTCTTACGCTCTCTGAACGCTGGGAATTGAGAAAGCTAAGAAAGGCTGCCAATGAACCGGCAAATTAGACGCCTTGCGCTGGGATTGATCGCTTGCTACGCAATTCTTTTTCTGCAATTGAATGTTTGGCAGGTTGCACGAAGCGATGATCTCAAAGATGACTCCCGCAACAATCGCGAATTGCTCCGCGATTTCAACTCACCACGTGGCCGAATCATCACCGCCGATGACGTTGTAGTGGCCGAAACGATTGAGCGCGATCTCGATGGAAATACTGTGCGTCAGCGCACCTATCCAGAGCGTGATCTATTCGCCAACGTGACCGGGTACTTCACACTTGGATTTGGTTCTAGCCAACTCGAGCGGAGCGAGAACGATGTGCTTGCGGGTCGCACCGCGGAACAGCAACTGCAACTCGCACAGAATCTCTTTGCTGATCAGGATGTCAGCGGTGATGTGAT
>CAIYHK010000357.1 GCA_903925985.1 uncultured Actinomycetes bacterium | reverse complement strand
TGTTGGGAACACTGTATGGACCACTTGCGTGTCCGGCCATGCGTTCCATGACTTTCATGCCGACACTTGCATATGCACCGCTGTCACCGATCGCACGCACGTGCAGAGCCGTAAGTTTGCCAGTCGCATCACAGGCGGCTGTGTAGTGCATGGTCACCGGGTGTCGTTTGGCATGCATACGGAAGCTTTCATCGCGTGAAAGGGTGCATTTCACTGGACGGTCAAGTATCCATGCGGCGAGTGATGCGTGAGCCTGATTGCTCATGTCTTCCTTGCCGCCAAATGCGCCACCATTGGTGATGAGTTCAACAGTTACTTGGTCGATCGCTAATGCAAGCATCGCCGCGATGTCATTGCGGTCATCCCAGATGCCCTGACCACCTGAATAAACATGCAAATGACGACGACCATCAATGGTGCTTGGAACTGCCAGCGTTGATTCTGGTTCAAGAAATGCGTGTTCAATTCTTTGAGTCTGGAAAGTTTCACTCACCACATTCGGGCTGGCTGCAATTGCCGCTTGAACATCGCCCCGGGCGTAGCTGCTTACGGAAAGAACATTGGAGTCAGTGCCCCATACCGCGATCTCGTTGCTATTGATTGCTAGTTCAGGGTCGGTAATAGGGGTGTGGACTCGATAAGTGATGTTGACTGCCTCGGCAGCAGCTCGTGCTCGTTCCTTTGTGTCGGCCACGATGACGGCGAGTACATCGCCGGCATATGAAGTTCGGCCACCGACCGGAATCATGATTGGCCAGTCCTTATAGATGATTCCGACTTTGAGTTCTCCGGGGATGTCGGCTGCGGTAAAGCAAGCAACCACTCCTGGCATTTCTTTAGCAGCAGTTGAGTCAATTGCTTCAATATCTGCTCTTGTGTGATCCGTAAAACGAAGCGCGGCGTGTAGCAAGCCGGGCACACGGATGTCATCTACATATCCACGGTCACCAAGCGCCAGCTCTTTGGCTTCATATTTCACACCTCGAGAACCAAGGCCCGCGAGCTTTTCGGATTCTGGAATCGATCCTTTGGCAATCGATTCAATCGCATCAAGAATTTTGCTGTATCCAGTGCAGCGACAAAGGTGTGCTCCAAGGTGCCGCTTCATTTCATCGCGTGTGAGATTTTCGCCCTTCTTATCAATTTGTGACTTGGCACGCACGAGGATTCCAGGAATGCAGAAACCACATTGGAGTCCGCCACAAGCCGCAAATGCGGAGGCGTAACAATCACGATCACTTTCATCCCAGCCTTCAAGAGTTGTGATGGAAGCGCCCTCACATTTTTCTAGGGGCTGAGTGCAAGACACGATGGCTTTGCCATCAATTTGAACCGTGCAACAGCCACACTGTCCCATCGGTGAACAACCGTCTTTGGGTGAGGTTACGCCCAGTTCTTCGCGCAGGGCCGCGAGCAAATGTGGGTGAGCCGTAGACACCGAAACAGCACGTCCATTAACGGACATGTTTATACGGGGCTTGCCGTCGCTGGCGTAGATCTCTTGGCTCACCTTTACAGTTTGTCAAAGGAGCACCCAAGAAGGGAACACCCAGGCCGGATTTAGTCCAGGATCGCCCCGCGCTGGCCGGTTATGGGCCCGTAAACCTCAGGGCGGCGGTACTTGTCAAAATCAAAGAGAGTGTCTTTGTACCGTTTGCACCAGTCAAGGTCGCAGCGGGCAATCACGAGCTCATCATCGGTGGTTAAAGCCTGGGCAACAATTTGACCCGATGGGGCAACGATGCAGGACTGTCCAAGAAGCTCTACACCTTCCTCCAAACCTGCTTTAGCAACTCCTACTACCCATGTGCCGTTCTGGTAAGCACCAGATTGCATGACTAATGAGTTGTGGAATCCCTGCAGAATGTCTTGGCTTGGATCTGGCACGTAATGAATCGGTGTGTTGTAGCCACATAAAATCATTTCCACACCCTTTAGTCCCATCAAACGATAAGACTCAGGCCAGCGGCGGTCATTGCAGATCATCATTCCAAAGCGACCCCCGAAGGCTTTCCAGACATCAAAACCTTCTGGTCCGGGTTCGAAGTAGTAGCGCTCAGCGTGCTGGAATGGGCGATCCGGTTCATGATGCTCATGACCAGGAATATGCACCTTGTGGTACTTGCCAACGATCTTTCCTTCGCGGTCGACAAGGATCTGTGTGTTGAAGCGATGGCGTACACCTTTCGCATCGGGTGCCGTTAGTTCGGCGTAGCCGAGGCAAAAGCCGATTTTGAGTTCGCGTGCCACATCGAATATCGGTTGGGTCACGGATGAAGGCATCTCGGTTTCGTACCAATGGTCGGCCTCAGAGATATCTTCGACGAACCATCGGGGGAAAAACGTAGTGAGTGCGAGTTCGGGAAACACCACGAGCTCAACACCATTACGAGAGGCTTCCCTTAGAAGGTGAACCATTCTCGCCACTGCAGACTCGCGTGAGTCCGTGCGTTGAATGGGGCCTAATTGGGCAGCGGCCACGGTGATTTCACGGGTCATGTTTCCTCAGTTCAAGTGTTCGTCATTGGCCAGCGCCAACATGGTCGCAAGAAGCACGTTGGCACCTAGCTCAAGAAGATCTGCATCGGTGTGCTCGGCAGGGTTGTGTGAGAGGCCTTTGTGTGACTGAGTGAAGATCATTCCTGTGGGGCAGATGCGGGCCAGCATTTGGGCATCGTGCCCAGCACCTGAGGGTAGTCGCATCGATGTGGCTCCAAGCGCGACGGACTCTCGCTCAATAAGGTCAAGTACTCCATCATCAAAAACAACAGGTTCAAATCGCGCTAATCGGCGAGTGGAGATCTGGACACCTTCAGTTGATGCAAGACGATTAAGAAAATCCAGAAACGTGCTTTCTGCGTGTTGAAGTAGATCTTCGTCAGTATTTCGAATATCGACTGTGACTGTGGCTGACTTTGGAACGACATTAATTAGGTTGGGGACTAGTTCGATCCGACCAACAGTGCAAACCTGATTGCCGCCCATGCTGCTCGCAAGTTC
>CAIYHK010000356.1 GCA_903925985.1 uncultured Actinomycetes bacterium | reverse complement strand
TTTCCTACCACGATGTCAATCTGAAAATCCTCCATCGCGGGATAGAGAATCTCTTCTACAACCCGTGATAAGCGATGTATCTCATCAATAAAGAGAACATCATTGGGTTGCAACTTGGTGAGTATCGCTGCGAGATCACCAGCGCGCTCCAAGGCTGGGCCACTGGTTACATGAATGTTGGCCCCCATCTCTGCAGCCACGATTGATGCCATTGTGGTTTTCCCAAGCCCAGGTGGACCGGCCAACAAAATGTGGTCGGCTGCTTGACCGCGACGCCTGGCGGCTTCCAACACAATTTCTAGGTGCTCTTTGAGTTCGCGTTGGCCAACGAAGTCAAACAGTGCACGAGGGCGCAAACTGATTTCGTCGGCAACTTCCGACGAGTCGTTCGCTGCGGGATCTAGAAATTCATCACGCACGACTGGATCCCAACATCGACAGTGCTTGCCGCAACATCTCAGCCGTGTCACCCGTTGCGGTGACACCCTTCAACGCCTCACGAATCTCTTCATTGCCGTATCCCAAACCTGCCAGCGCCTCACGCACTTCCGCCATCGGGGTTGCTGCACCTTCGATGGCGGGTCCGCTCAGAATCGGCAGATCGAGTTTGTTTTTGAGCTCCACCAGCAATCGTTCGGCGGTCTTTTTACCAACACCTGGAACAACGGTGAATCCAGCAAGATCACCTGAGGCCACGATGTCGATTAGCGATGCAGGCGTGTGCACTCCCAAAATTGCAAGAGCCAATGAGGGCCCAATGCCATGGGTGCCGATAAGTATGTTGAATGTGTCTCGTTCTGCGCGCGACATAAAGCCAAACAGCACTTGCGAGTCTTCGCGAATGTGATGGTGCACATATAAAAAGGCATTGCTGGTGGGTTCCAGTTCAGCAAGGGTACGGGGTGTGACTTGCACGAGATATCCGACTCCACCCACTTCTAACAATGCTGTTGTGTCGTTTCGCTCAAGCACCTTGCCACGCAATGAGCCAATCATCGTTGACCCCCAGCGGCAATCGCTTGTTGCAGTGGCGCAACCGCCAGATAGCAAAGTGCGAGCGCAGCAGCATCGGCTGCGTCTGCAGGTTTAGGCAGCGATGCGAGCCCAAGGCGCTGTTGAACCATGCGTTGCACTTGCGCCTTATCTGCGCCACCCCAACCGGCTACTGAATCTTTAACTTGACTAGGAGTGAACTGACGCACGATGCAACCGCGACTTGCGGCAAGTGCGAGCGCCAAGCCACTTGCTTGGCCAACCCCCATCGCTGTGCGCACATTGTTTTGAAAAAACACTTGTTCAACAGCCACTGCCTCGGGTCGGTATTCCATCAACAGTGCATCGATCTCCGCACCAAGTTCAGCGAGCCTTTCGGGTAGCGGTGCAGACGCTGGAGTACGAATCACTCCAAGCGCCACCTTTATTGCGGTGCCTTGGTGAACTGGGTCGATAACCGCATATCCACATCGTGTGAGACCCGGGTCAATCCCGAGCACACGGCCCCTCACGGGGGTAACTGGGGTCAGCGACTGGGCGAACACATGTTTGATTCTACTGCCCAGCCGCCTTTTCGATAGCGGATACCAGTTCCTCTACAGGTCGGTAAGTGAGCCCCGCTAAAGCCCTGTGGGCGTAGGAAATACGGCCATTTGCATCAATGACAAACACGCTTCTGCGTGGGAATCCCATTGGTCCAAGCACTCCATATTGGCGTGCAACGCTCTTGTCGGTGTCGGCAAGCAGCGGGAACCCAAAATTGTGCTTACAGGAAAATTCTTCATGTGAGTCAAGGTCCTGGGCCGAAATTGCGAGCACCTGCGCACCGAGCTTTTCGAATTCATCGAGACCTTGGTTGTACGAATTCAACTGCCTAGTGCATACAGCTGTGTTGTCACCTGGATAGAACACGATCACAACAACTCTGCCGCGGTACGAAGACAATCGATATTGTGCCGAGCCAGTTCCTGGCAGTTCGAAATCAGGGGCTTGATCACCCACTCCTAGAGCCATCAGTTCACCGCCTGCATGATTTCCTCCGACATATCGAAGTTGGCATAGACATCCTGCACATCGTCGTTGTCCTCCAGACCATCCATGATTTTGAGGATCTTCTTGGCATCCTCAACATCGGTAACAGGAACCGTATTGGCCGCAACCATCGTGTTCTCTGCTGAAGTCACCTTAACCCCTGTGGCTTCAAGCGCAGACTTAACATCCCAAACATCAGATGGATCAGTAAGAACTCGCCAGTCATCACCATCACGCCCCACGTCGTCGGCACCAGCCTCGAGCGCTGCTGCCATGGCATCGTCTTCACTTACTGAGCCATCGATGTAG
>CAIYHK010000355.1 GCA_903925985.1 uncultured Actinomycetes bacterium | reverse complement strand
CATTCGGGGTGGTTCGTTCCCCTGAAGCGTCAATTGCAACCATTGAGTAGACGTGGGTGCCTACACCAAGTGCACGATTTGTGTCCGTGAATTGGGGCTTGCGTCCTTCATAAATCTTTTTTCCGTTGTAATTAATTTGGTACTTCACCGCAGTATCAACTGGGTCAGCGGAGATGAAAAGACTTTTGCGATCGAGGGTGCGAACGATGTCCATGTTGCGCACAGCACGCAAGGCACGATAAGTGGGTAGCGACGTAGGCGATGCTGCTTGAGCGGCGTGAGCAAAAGGTGTCGCCAACAGCAATGATGCCATTGCCATGTGACTCAAACGGGGGAGTTTCATCGTGTTGCTATTCTGCCACCCGTTTGATCCACGCATCAGGGTCTATGCCCAACGATTTACAGCGCAGTTGCACAGGAAGCGGAGCAGCTACAGGTGCTCCTTCCCGAGCACCAGCAAGAACTTCGCCACCTTCGGCCCAAACATGACATGTGTTGGCATTTAGGCGCGCAAGATTCTGTCGACCCACGCCCGCTACTTGTGCACGATCTTCATCGGATGCTTTGCGCAGGTCGTAATACCGGCCAGAGAACATCGTTTGCACACTCACAGGTGCCATTGCCAAAAGCAACGCGGTGGTGTGTGAGCAACCGTTTGGGCCACCGAAGGTCTCACGCACTTTCTTGCTGAACCCTCGGCTCAAATTGGTGCCGATGAGCTCTTTGTATTTTTCGGTAATTGCAGGACACCCAACCCCTGGGTATGCCCTAAAGGTGACTTTGACATCGGAAATCTCCAGAGTGGAACGGTTCACAAAAAGATCTACAACCATGTGGTGCAACCGCATACCTTCGGGATCTTCAAGCAGGTATAACTCTCCTGGTTTGTCATCAGCGACCGCGCCACGGAAAACGAAGTTGTTGTCGGGCGTCACGTATGACTTAACTACGTAACTTCTGGTGTGCAGAAGGTCCCAAGATTCTTCGCCGCCTGGATGAATTGGATCCTGAAGTGTTGAGAGTTCGGGCAACTCAGACATTTCAGCGCTCCGGCGATTCAAGTGCTTGCACAAGCGTGTTCCAAGCAAGCGTTGCGCACTTAATGCGCACCGGAAACTTGACCACACCCTGCAATGCCTCGAGATCTCCGAGCTTGATTGAAGTGTCAATCTCTCCTGTGGTGTCAGCGTTCTCTTCTTCAATCGACATCATCTGCTTGAAGCGCTTGACTAACGCCAACACATCGTTGATGTTTTTGCCCTTTACTGCTGCGGACATCATGGATGCCGAGCTCTGGCTGATTGAACATCCCTGCCCGGAGATTTTCACATCAACGATGGTGTCACCTTGGACGTCGAGGTACACATGAATCTCATCCCCGCACAGTGGGTTGTGCCCTTCTGCCATGCGCGCCGGTGGCGGGAGTTCACCACGGTTACGCGGTGTGCGGTAGTGATCGAGGATGATCTCGCGGTAGAGGTCTTCTAGTCCTGGCATTTCAACTCACATTCCAAAGAGATCGAATGCACCAACAAGTGTGTCGGTGAGAATGTCGGCGTCCGATTCCGTGTTGTACAAATAGAAGCTTGCCCGCGCAGTTGCGGTTACTCCGAGAATACGCATCAGCGGCTTGGCACAGTGGTGTCCGGCACGCACGCAGATGTTTTCTTGGTCAAGAATTTGGCTCACGTCATGTGGGTGGACACCCTCCAACGCGATGCTCAGAGTGGCCCCACGACACGCTGGGCTTGTGGGCCCATGAATAGTGATGCGCTCCCCGTAACGGTCCTTGAGTGAGCGCATTGCATACGCAGTGATCTCAACTTCATGAGCACGAACGGATTCCATGCCGAGCGAGGTTAGGTAGTCGACTGCTGCCCCAAGGCCTACGGCCTCCACGATGGGTGGGGTACCGGCTTCGAACTTGGCTGGTAGTTCGGCGCACTTGAATCCTTCAAGCTTTACGTCGGCAATCATGTTGCCACCACCAAGAAAAGGTGGCATTGCATCAAGCAATGACTCGCGCCCCCAAAGCACGCCGATGCCGGATGGGCCACACATCTTGTGCGATGAGAACGCGACGAAATCGGCATCCCAAGCTTGCACATCCGTGGGCATATGGGGCACTGACTGGCAGGCGTCAACGATTGCGATCGCTCCCGCACGGTGTGCTGCACTCACTATCTGCTCAACCGGCGTGATGGTGCCAAGGACATTCGACATTGCGGTGAATGAAATGGCTTTTGCTCCATCAAGCAAGGTGTTGAGATCACTCAGATCTAGTTGTCCATCGGAAGTCAATGGGATCCAGCGGATTTCAAATCCTTTTTCAGCAGCCAGCATCTGCCACGGCACGATGTTGGCGTGGTGCTCCATATGTGTGAGCACGATTGAATCGCCGGCTCCAAGATTGGTTGAACCCCAGGATCGCGCGATGAGGTTCAGTGCCTCGGTGGCATTTTTTGTAAAGACGATCTCGTGCGCCTGAGGCGCATTGATGAATTTCCGCACCTTTGATCGCGCCCCTTCATAAGCATCAGTTGCTTCTGAAGCCAGCAAATACGCACTGCGGTTGATTGGGCCGTAGGAATTGCGAAGAAAGTGATCAATTGCAGTGATTACGGAGTCTGGTTTTTGTGAGGTGTTAGCGGAGTCAAGGTAGACGAGTGGCTTTCCATTGATCACGCGCTGGAGTACTGGAAAATCACGGCGGACAACTGAGGCATCAAAGGTCATGACATCAATCCCTAAAGGAGTCGTATCCGGATCGCTCGACAAGTTCCACTAACTCCATTCCACCGCTTCGAACAATACGTCCATCCACCATGATGTGAACGAAGTCTGGCTGAACTTCATCAAGAAGCCGCTGGTAATGGGTAATCATCACTATCCCTAGTTCGGGACGGTCTTTGCGAACCTCGCGAATACCTTTGGCAACCACTCGAAGTGCATCAATATCTAAACCTG
>CAIYHK010000354.1 GCA_903925985.1 uncultured Actinomycetes bacterium | reverse complement strand
GTGAATTGAGAGTAATCTGAGGAAATGACAGTAAAGCCGACAAAACAACAGATCGAAGCGTTCATCGCCGCCCCCATCGAAGGCCCAGTACACATGGTGAACCTTCTCAAGTTCGTGAAGACCACCGACGACGGTTTGAAGTCGGGCAAAGAGAGCTACAAGCAGTACAGCGATGCAGCGATCAAACTGGTGCAATCAACTGGTGGCAAGTTGATCTGGATTGGAAAACCTTGGACCGTACTAATCGGTACTGATTCCGACGAATGGGATCTGATCGCAATCGTTGAGTACCCGAGCCGCGATGCATTCCTGGAGATGACCTCGCGGCCCAAATACAAAGAGGCATCTGGAGATCGCACAGCAGCAATTGAGCGCAGTGCACTTATTCCCACCAAGCCAGGACGCATTGACTGATGGGTCGCAACATCCTGTTCATCACTACCGATCAAATGCGGTATGACTCATTGGGTGTGAATGGTGGAACCATCGCAAAGCTCCCAGTGATGGACGGCTTGGCTAAATCAGGGCTCAACTACACGCGTATGCATGCCCAAAATGTGGTGTGTATGCCTGCACGTAGCTCGATGATCACCGGGCAGTACCCGCGCACCCACGGTGTTTATGCAAATGGAGTGCCACTTCCAAGCGATGCCCCGAGCATTGCGGCGTATCTGAACGAAAACGGCTACAAGACTGCATTGCTTGGCAAAGCACACTTTGAACCCGCGTTTGATTTTACGAATCGGTGGGACGAAAACAAGTTCGCGGCAGCAGGAAGCACCGGACCACATCGTGGGTTTGATTACATCGAGTTTGCAATGCACGGCCCTGAACTGCCATGGCACTATGGCCGCTGGTTGAAGGCGCAAGATAAGAACGCATGGAAGGGTTATTACCCGTTAATGCGCGCAGATGGAAAAGCGCTTAATGACGCAGGTGGAGGTGACACAGGCGCACCACAAGTTGCACGTAATCCAATTGCGCGTGAGCTGTATCACACAGATTGGGTAGCAGACCGCACGATTGAGTGGCTGAAGTCGGTCGATACCTCGGAGAACTTCTTTTGTTGGATGAGTTTCCCTGATCCACACCACCCGTGGGATCCACCCGAAAGTGAGCTCCATCGAATCAACTGGCGTGATCTTGATTTGCCTGAGGCAACTCCAAGAACTGACGAGGAAGTACGCGAGATTCTTGGCGCCAAGCCAGCGCATTGGTTGGGCTACTACGACGGCACATTCCAAAACAGCGAAGGTGGCCCGCGCACTTTTGTTCCCAAGAACATGACCCACGATCAGATTCGTGAGATCAACGCATTGAATCACATTGAAAATGAACTCATCGATGAAGCCACCGGGCGTGTATTGGCAGTTCTCGCCGAACGCGGAGTGCTTGATAACACAGACATCATCATCACGACCGATCACGGTGAACTACAAGGTGACTATGGATTGATGTTCAAAGGCCCGTATCACGTTGATTCGTTGATGCGACTACCAATGATCTGGAAGCCGGCTGCGAACGCCGGGATGAAACCAGCGGTAATTGATGAGCCTGTTGGACAGATTGATTTAGCGGCTACCTTCTGCGAAATAGCCGGTGTTGCAACTCCTGAATGGGTGCAAGGCCACCCACTTCCAACGGCTCCCGGAGACACCACTCGCGAACGCGTTCTCACCGAATGGGATAGTCAGTTCCCTGAGATGAATATGCGCCTTCGGTCGATTTGGCGTGACGGCTACCTGTGCACGATGTACGAAGAAGGCGGACCAACTTCCAAGGGCGTGCCGATGTATGACGGCACCGAGGGCGAGCTGTATGTGCAGGATGATGGCCCATTCCAATTCATCAACCGGTGGGATGACCCCGACTATCGCTCAGTTCGTGATGACTTGATTGCAGACATGTACGCAAGTTTTCCGGCGCATCGCGAGCCTCGGCTTACGGTTGAAGCACCGATGTAACCGTAGGATGTGGCAACGCCAACGGGGAGGAAAATGCGCGCCGCAGTAATGCATGCCTATGGTGTGCCCGAAGATCTGAAAATTGAAGAAGTACCCGATCCAGTTCTGAAACCGGGCTGCGTGATCGTGGATGTGAAGGCATCGTCGGTGAATTTCCCCGATGTGTTGATAATCGCAAACAAGTATCAGGTCACTATGCCGTTGCCGTTGACCCCTGGAAGCGAGTTCGCGGGAGTTGTTAGTGCAGTTGGCGAAGGTGTTGACAATCTGCAGGTGGGCGATCGGGTTATGGGCGCCACTTTTGTTGGCGCATTTGCCGAAAAGGTTCTTGCACCAGCCATGGCGTTGCGCAAGATCAGCGAACGCGTTGATTTCGCCTCGGCCGCCGCGTACATGGTGACCTACCAAACCTCGTATCACGCTTTGCGCAGCGTTGCCGAAGCAAAGGCAGGCGAGTGGGTTG
>CAIYHK010000353.1 GCA_903925985.1 uncultured Actinomycetes bacterium | reverse complement strand
TGCGATCAGTCATCGGCTATCGGAAACGTGATTCATGTTCTGTTCAGGCTAAGCGATACGCCACAGGTAATTGATTAGTGCCTAAAGTTCGGTAATGCAGAACGAAGTGGATCCGTCCCCAAAACCAGCGAGTTACTACACGCGCGCAAAGAATTCACGAGCCGCAACGCCCCTCGATCCAGAGGATTTCACTCGTGCCAGAAGAGGCTTTATCGCAGCACTTGCTGATACTCGCATAGTTGACTCCGAGGGTCGTCGTGTCACCGATGTGGGTGATTATGGATTCTTGAACAGTGCCCCACCAGACACAGTGCACCCAAATCTTTGGCGGCATGCACAACTGAATACCAATCACGGGTTGTTTGAAGTGTGTGACGGTATCTGGCAAGTGCGTGGCTACGACATTTCAAATATCACTTTCATAAAGAGCAACACGGGCTGGATTGTTGTCGATCCCCTCACAGTTGAAGCGACTGCTCGCGCCGCATACGGTCTCGTTACCGAACACCTTGGTCACCGGCCAGTTGTGGCTGTGATTTACACACACTCGCACGCCGATCATTTTGGCGGTGTGCTTGGCGTGACTTCGCAGTCAGAAGTCGACGCCGGAAAGTGCGAGGTGATTGCACCAGAAGGTTTCCTTCATGAAGTTGTTGGCGAGAATGTAATTGCCGGCCCAGCAATGGGGCGCCGCGCTCTCTATCAGTTCGGACCACTACTCCCGCCTGGCCCCCGTGCGCATGTTGATTGCGGCTTGGGCAATGCGATCCCAATGGGCCCAAATACATTGATTGCCCCAACTCGTGACATCACATTTACGGGGGAATCTTTAGAAATTGATGGTGTCCGAGTTGTATTCCAGTTGACACCAGAAACCGAAGCACCAGCAGAGATGAACTTCTTCTTCCCTGACTTCAACGCATTGTGCATGGCCGAGAACTGCTCGCACACAATGCACAATCTGATTCCGATTCGTGGCACATTGGTGCGCAATGCTTTGCGATGGTCCAAGTACATCAACGAAGCAATTGAGATCTTTGGTTCAAAGACCGAGATCGTCTTCACTTCACACAACTGGCCGCGCTGGGGCGCCGATGATGCTCGCCAATTCCTGGAATTACAGCGCGATTTATACAAATGGATGCATGACCAAACTATGCGTCTTGCAAACAAGGGTTACGTGCCTACTGAAATCGCTGCCGCACTTGAGTTGCCGGATGATTTTCTCGCTCACGAACATACCCACGGCTACTACGGGGATCTCGTGCACAACTCAAAAGCTGTTTATCAGCGGTATCTGAGTTGGTATGACGGCAACCCAGCAAACCTCAACAAACTTCCGCCGACCGAAGTGGGACATAGGTATGTGGAGCTCGCTGGTGGTGCTGACCGTGTGTTAGAGGCAGGGCGTGCCGCTGCAGATGCTGGCGACTACCGATGGGGTGTTGAACTCATTAATCACCTTGTGTTTGCCGACCCGTCCAATGCAGAGGCACGTGCATTGCAAGCAGACATGTTTGAACAGCTTGGCTACCAGAGTGAATCATCTACGTTTCGAAATGCATACCTAATGGGCGCACAAGAGTTGCGTCACGGCTATCCGGACCTTTCGGGCGGCGCAGCACGTGCTCGCGGAATTCTTGTGGCGATGACGGTAGAGCAGATCTTTGACACGATTTCGGTGCGGTTGAAGAGTGAAGACGTCGGTGGGCTTAGTGTGCTCGTCAACTGGACATTCCCCGATCTAGCGGAAACGCCGGACAATCTTTGGCTACTTGGGCTTTCGCATCGCACATTGTTCAGCGTTCGTGGTCGACACGATCCGAATGCCAACGCCACTATCTCGATTGCCCGGTCACTGCTTATTGACATCCTCACTCAGCAAACAACTTTTGTTGATCAGCTCGGTGCGGGCAACATCACAATTGACGGTGATGCAACTTCACTTCTCCAGATTTTCGCCAATCTGGATACGACCGCAGCCGGGTTTGCGATAGTCGAACCCTAAATTCTGTTACGCCTGCCGCTGAAAAACTATTGCTCTACGCCAAACCAAGGCGCAGCCGCAATATCCGAATCAACTTGAGCTTTGTCTTGCGGATCAGCAATAGATACATTGC
>CAIYHK010000352.1 GCA_903925985.1 uncultured Actinomycetes bacterium | reverse complement strand
CCGTTGATGTGGACGCAGTCGGTCTTGGTGACTTGGCACGCCGCGACGGTTATGTCGAACGCCAAGTCAAAAGGTGGTCGACTCAATGGGAGAACTCGAAGAGCCGCGAGATACCAGCGATTGAAGAAGTCGCACGCATTCTCGCCGCGCACATTCCACGCCAACAGGGAAATGGAATCGCTCACGGTGACTATCGCTTCGGTAATTGTCTCGTGGACACCCAGACAGGGCGCATCACTGGAGTGTTGGACTGGGAACTCTGCACGTTGGGGGATCCACTTGCCGATGTCGGATATCTCGGTGTGTACTGGGCCGAACCCGGCGAGCCAGCAACTCGCGAGAATGACCCGACGGGTGTGATTGGGTTTCCGACCTACAAGCATGTCGTGGACCGCTATGCGCAACGCACGGGTCTTGATGTCTCAGAGGTTGACTATTACGTGGCGTTTGGGAATTTCCGTCTTGCTGTCATCTGTGAAGGCGTTTACGCGCGTTACGCCGGTGGTGTTATGGGTGACGACGGCTCCAGTGTTGAGTGGTTCCGTGACGCTGTGCCAGCGTTAGCCGAAACCGCGCTCAACAAACTGCATCAGCTGTACCGATAATCAAATTGGGGGATTTGTGAAGACCAGCAACCAAGTTCTTTCAGGGTGGCATCAAAGTGAGTTCACTCACGAAGGAGTGACTCACCCGGTTTATAGGCGTGGAACTGGACCACTTGTGGTGGTTGTGCACGAGATACCTGGCATCACGCCACTCGTTGAGCAATTCGCCAATGAAGTTGTTGATAGTGGCTTCACAGTGGCGATGCCGTTGTTGGTTGGTGAAGTGGGCAGGGGGCCGTCAGGTTCCTACATTGCAAAGTCAATGGCCAAGGTCTGCATCTCACGCGAGTTCACAACCATGGCGTTGGGAAAGACATCTCCGGTGATCTCATGGTTGCGGGCCCTCGCCTCAACTTTGCACAACGAATGCGGGGGCAAAGGTGTAGGGGCAGTAGGCATGTGCTTCAGCGGTGGCTTCGCCCTTGGCATGATGGTCGACGACATCATGTTGGCTCCAGTTTTATCGCAGCCTTCGCTTCCGTTTTCGGTCGGCAAGTCGCGTGCTGCAGACATCAATTTGAGCAAGCAAGACCTTGAACGTGTTGTTGAACGCGCCGCAGCGGGTTGCCAAGTTTTGGGTCTGCGATATGACAAGGATTCGCTGGTCGGAGATCGCTTTTCCACTTTGCGTGCAATTCTTGGAGACGCATTCGTGGGGGTGGAACTACCTTCGGCCACCAAGCGGGACCATTCGGTTCTTACTGAGCAACGCCACGAGCCCTCGGTCCAGCAGGTGCTTGGCTTTCTCCGCGAAAAGTTGCACTGACCGCTGTCGCTGTCACACTATTTGCTCCCTAGACTTCAATGTGAGTTGAAGTGGGGTTCCAATGCGCGTCAAAGTCGACACGTCTAAATGCCAGGGTCATAATCGTTGCTACGCGCTAGCGCCAGAACTATTTGATGTTGACGACCTCGGTACCGCCTTTGTGTTGAACGATGGTGTCGTGCCCGATGGGCTTGAAGCCAAGGCGCGTCTCGCTGAGAAGAACTGCCCGGAATACGCAATCGTGATTGAGGACTGAAATGGCTGACATTAAAGATCTAGAAACTTATTTCAACGAGGTCTATGGCCCGGTCGCTGATTGGATGACTGACTTCGATCACGCGAATCCTGCGTACAACGAGAACGCACATGCTTTGTGGGATGAGATGCGCGACAAGTGTCCCGTTGCGCACACCACGCGGTATGGCGGCACGTGGCTCCCCGTCACCCATGAGTACGTTTCAGAAATCGCCTATGACACCGATCGTTTCACCAGTCGGTCCGTAGTTGTATCGAGAATGAAGCCGAGCTTGGCGCCAGACATGCCACCGGCACCAATTGGTACCGCACCTCCGATCTCCAGCGATCCGCCGTTCCACCATGACGCTCGGCGTGTGATGCTTCCAGCTTTTGCACCAAAGAAGATCGCCGCATGGGAAGGTGATGTTCGCGCATTGTGCAATGAACTGCTTGACAGTGTGGCAGGCCAAGAAGTTATTGATGCTGCTGTGGATTATGCCCAGCACATTCCAGTCAATGTGATTGCCCGGATGCTTGGCTTCCCACTGGAGGACAGCGATCTGTTCCGCAAGTTTGTTCACGATGTTCTTGAAGGCGTGGACGAACCCGTTCATGTGCGTCAGCCAAAGTTTGATCGTTTGTTTGACTACATCAGTGTGCAAATTGAAGAACATCAGGCGAACCCACGTGAGGATCTCACCTCGTTTCTTCTGAACGCCACCATCTACGACCAGCCGTTGTCGATGCGTCATGTGGCGGGAAGCATTGTTCTGTTGCTACTTGCGGGCATCGACACAACTTGGTCGGCAATTGGTTCAAGCATTTGGCATCTTGCCACCACGCCCGCTGACCGCGAGCGACTTGTGCGTGAACCCGAATTGATGCCGACTGCGATTGAAGAATTTCTCCGTGCTTACGCGCCGGTCACAATGGCGCGATTGGTAAAAGAGGACATCGACTTCCACGGCTGCCCGATGAAGGCCGAGGACTGGGTGTTGCTGCCGTTCCCCGCTGCCAATCGTGATCCAAAAGAATTTGCCGATGCCGACAAGGTCATCATCGACCGTGAAGAGAATCGCCATTCAGCGTTTGGGCTTGGGATTCATCGTTGCATGGGCTCAAACTTGGCTCGCCTTGAGCTAACGATTGCCGTCGAAGAGTTCTTGAAGCGCTACCCGAACTTCGAACTCTCTGACACCGCTGGTGTTAAGTGGAGCAATGGCCAAATCCGTGGTCCACGAAAACTGCCGGTGCGCATACTTCCCAACAAGTGACTTCACTCGATCTCTCAGGACTCAACCCTGACCAATATGACGCAGTAGTCCACCGTGGTGGGCCCTTGGTCGTCGTTGCTGGTGCTGGATCCGGCAAGACCCGCGTACTCACACATCGCATTGCTCACCTGATTGACTCAGGGGTCAATCCGATGCAGATCTTGGCGATCACGTTCACCAACAAAGCAGCGGATGAGATGCGTCATCGAGTTATCGATCTCGTTGGTCCAGGTGGCAAGCAGATGTGGGTGAGCACTTTCCATGCGGCGTGTGTGCGTATCTTGCGAGCCAACGCTGATCGCCTTGGCTTTCCACGAAACTTTTCGATTTATGACTCAGATGATTCCAAGCGACTCATCACGAATGTGATTCGCGATTTTGATCTTGACCCCAAGCGATTTCCAGCAAAACAGGTGCAGTCGCGAATCAGTCTTTGGAAAAACGAACTCATAACCCCAAGCCGGGCATCTGGTCTTGATCTGAGCAATCCTGCGTACGAAAAGATCGCTGAGATCTATGCCGACTACCAGCGACGCATGCAGACCGCGGGCGCAATGGACTTTGATGATTTGCTCACCTTCACAGTAAAGCTATTCGCCGAATTTCCCGATGTGCTGGAGTCATACCGTGATCGCTTTCAACACATCCTCGTCGATGAATACCAAGACACCAACGTTGCACAAAACGAGATCATCCTCATGCTCGCTGGTGTTCACGGCAACGTGTGCATAGTCGGGGATCAAGACCAGTCTGTTTATGCATTTCGTGGTGCTGATACACGTAATCTCGACGACTTCAGCCGAGCATTCGGTGGGCGCACCACCACGATTGTTCTTGCGCAGAACTACCGCAGCACTCAAAACATTCTTGATGCTGCCAATGCCGTGATCTCGCACAATGTTGGCCGTCAGCCAAAGCATCTTTGGACAGACAAGGGCGGCGGTGATCGCATCCTTCGTTACTACGCAAGTGACGAATATGACGAAGCAAGATTTGTCGCATCACAGCTCAAGGAACAACACGAAGCAGATGCACGGCAGTGGCGTGAGATGGCTGTGTTTTATCGAGCCAATGCCCAAAGCCGAGTAGTTGAAGAGCAGCTAATGCACTACGGCATCCCGTACAAGATCATTGGCGGCACAAAGTTCTATGACCGTCGTGAAGTCAAAGATGTAATTGCCTACTTGCGTGCGGTGGTTAATCCGTTGGATGAGATGAGTGTGAAACGAGTTTTGAATGTGCCCAAGCGTGGCATCGGTGACACTTCAATTCGCAAATTAGATGCCTTTGCTTTCACCAATGGAATTGGTTTTGTCGAATCAATGCGCCGGGCAAAAGATGCTGGTGTCAGTGGCCCCGCTGTAAAGGGCATTGCTGCATTTTTGGAAGTCATCGATTCGTTGGCTGACTGCCAGGACGAACCCCCCGCAGAAGTGATAAGGCAGATTCTCGAAGCAACGGGTTATATAAAAGAACTCGAAGCAGAAGAAACCATTGAAGCCGCGGGCCGGATTGAGAACCTGCAAGAACTAATTGGAGCCGCCCAGGAGTACGCAAGGATTGATGAGTTTCTGGAACAAGTGGCTTTGGTTGCCGACACAGATGACATCGATGCTGATAACCGCGTGATGCTCATGACCATGCACGCAGCAAAGGGTCTTGAATTCCCAGTCGTTTTCATCGTGGGAATGGAAGACGGCGTTTTCCCACACTCACGTACTCTCATGGAGCCAACCGAACTCGAAGAGGAACGCCGTCTCGCTTATGTCGGAATTACACGTGCGCGCGAGCGCCTTTGCGTGACGCATGCGTGGACCCGCTCACTGTTTGGCCAGTCTCAGTACAACCCCCCATCGCGCTTCCTGGATGAGGTTCCAAAGGAGTTGTTTGACCGCCAAGGCAACGTAGATTCCTCAATTGATTCAGATCGCGCCAGTTACCGTGCGCGCACCGATTGGGCAATGGGTCGGGTGCCTGAGTACCGCCGCCGCGACGATGAATCCGAAGACAATTCATGGGAGCGCAATCGCGAGCGCAAAGTGAATGCTGCACTACGGACTCCCAAACCATCCAACTCCCAAGAGCTAGGCCTAAGGGTTGGTGATGATGTCAGGCATGCCACATTTGGCGAAGGTGTCATCATCGACATCAAGGGCGCTGGCGACAACGCCGAAGTCACCATCAGATTTGTCGATGCCGGTACAAAGCACCTGATGCTCACCTGGGCGCCGTTGGAAAAACTGAACTAACTGAAAACGTTGTGCCAGTGTCAATCGCTCTAGATTGGTAAATATGAAGGCAGCAATTCTTGTCGAGAGTCTCACCGGAAACACTTGGAAAGCAGCAGAAGCGATCGCGTCCAACCTGCAGCAGGAAAACTGGCAGATCACGGGCCTTGATCCTGTTAAGAAGCCAAACCATGCTGCGATCCAAGAAGCGGATCTTGTTGTAGTTGGTACTTGGGTGCACGGACTCTTCGTAGTTGGTCAGGCACCGTTTGGTATTGGGAACATCAACAATCTTCCTGTCATGCGCGGCAAGAAAGCTGCAGTGTTCTGCACATACGCGCTGAACTCAGGTTCAACCCTCGACAAGATGACCATCGCGGTCTCGGGACGCGGCGCTGAGGTGCTCGGTGGTTTAACTATTCATCGCGGCAAACTCGCAGAGCACAGCGAGGAGTTTGCCGCACGCTTAATTGACGCGATTCCGAGTTACGGCGTCGGATCCTGACGCAAGTCGATGTAGAGAGTCTTTCGATTCTCAACAATTGGTCGCACATCCAAGGGGCGCTTCAAATCCTCGATGTCGAGTTCACGGCCATCACAATCGGTGAAGGTTCGAGTACGTTCACGCTGTTCTACTTGGCAGGTTGAATCTCGGTCAGCGGGGTAGGTGTAGAAAACACGCCAACCCGTGGCGGGGTCGTCGCCTTGGTGATCGACCACGATTGCGCGAGTGCCTTCAGGGTCCCGCAGGTCGGGGTAAATGATCGGGCCATCCTCAGCCACCGATTCAGCCCAACGGTCCACGGAACCGATTTTGAATATGGGATCACCAAGATTTGTGATGTTCTCGCCCCGATCTGAGATGTATGCCGCAACCAGCCAGGTGAGGCCAAACATCGTGGCGAAAAAGAGGATCCCCGCCAGGACTGGCATAACGGCTCGCGCCAATGGGGACTTGAATCGGAATGGGCGGGGGTTCTGCCTTTGCACCCCTTCAGTGTGGCAGGAGATTTCAGTTAGTACGCCTCCACCTGAGGCACCTAGTGTCTTACATTCGTGAAGCGTACGTACCGAGTAGTGGTGGCAAAGCCGGGTCTGGATGGACACGATCGTGGTGCCAAGACAATCACCCGAGCCCTTCGCGATCATGGATTTGAGGTGATTTACACCGGACTCCATCAGACCCCTGAGCAGATAGCTGAAGCGGCTCTGCAGGAGGACGTAGACGCCGTTGGGCTGTCTTTGTTGTCTGGTGCTCACCTCACCCTGTTCCCGAGGGTGATGGAAGAACTTAAAGCCCGCGGCATGGACGAGATCCTCGTCTTTGGCGGTGGAGTGATCCCTGATGCCGATGCGCGCAAGTTGCGCGAGCAAGGCGTCTCAGAAGTTTTCGGCCCGGGCTCATCGCTGCGGGCTATCAGTGAGTGGCTCGAGAGTGCTCTCGACACGAAGGAAGGATAAGTAAGTGGACCTTTTTGAGTATCAGGGCAAGCAATACTTCGCCCGTTTTGACATCCCGGTTTCGCCCGGCGGGCCAGCTGACACCGTGGAGGAATCCGTAAAGGTCGCTGAAGCTTCTGGGTATCCAGTTGTTGTGAAAGCTCAGGTTCAAGTTGGTGGTCGCGGTAAGGCCGGCGGCATCAAGCTTGCCAACAATGCCGATGAGGTTCGCTTGCACGCAGGGAACATTCTCGGCATGGACATCAAGGGCCACGTGGTTAAGCGCGTATGGATTGAACACGCATCGGACATTGACGAGGAGTACTACGCGTCATTCACTCTTGATCGTGCGGCAAAGCAGCACCTTCTGATGTTGTCTGCTCAAGGCGGCGTTGACATTGAGGAAGTTGCCGAGCGTGATCCCGACGCAATCGTCAAACTGCACATCAATCCCGTTACTGGATTGGATGAGGCCACCGCCAAGAAAGCAGCGGTGGATGCAAAGATCCCGGCAAAGGCGCAAGATGGTGTGGCATCGATTCTTGTGAAGCTTTATCGCTGCTTCACCGAGGGTGATTGTGATCTCGCTGAGATCAACCCATTGATTCTGAAGCCAACTGGTGAAGTGCATGCGCTTGATGCCAAGGTTTCGCTGGATAACAACGCTGCATTCCGTCATCCTGAGTGGGACGAGTACCGCGCTACTGAAGAACTCGATGCACGTGAGCAACTAGCGCGAGAAAAGGATCTTCAGTACATCGGTCTCGACGGCACTGTGGGAATCATCGCCAATGGTGCTGGCCTTGCCATGAGCACGCTCGACGTGGTGAACCAAGTTGGTGGCACGGCTGCCAACTTCCTTGACATCGGTGGCGGAGCCAACGCAGATCAGATGGCTGGCGCACTTGAGGTCATTAACTTCGACAAGAACGTGAAGAGCATCTTTATCAACATCTTCGGTGGCATCACACGTGGCGAAGAAGTAGCTAAGGGAATCGTTGAAGCGCTTAGCCGTGTTGATCTCCGTGCTCCAATCGTGATTCGTCTTGACGGCACCAATGCCGAAGAGGGTCGCGAGATCTTGAAGAACGCGGGCATCCCCGAATCAAAACTGACAAGCAAACCAACCATGCTCGAAGCCGCTAAAGCAGCTGTCGAGTTGGCGAAGAAGTAAGGAACACTCGACATGGCAATTTTTGTTAACGAAAACACCAAGGTCATTGTTCAAGGTCTGACCGGAGGACAGGGCAAATTTCATGGCCTGCGTAATCGCGCTTATGGAACGCAAGTCGTTGGTGGTGTAACACCAGGCAAGGGCGGCCAAGACGTTGAAGGCATTCCCGTGTTTGATTCGGTCGCCGATGCAGTGAAGGCAACCGGTGCTGACGCGTCGTTCATCGCCGTGCCACCAAAGGCAGCGCCCGCAGCAATTCTCGAAGCCGCTATGGCGGGTGTGCGATTCATTGTGTGCATCACTGAGGGCATTCCAGCCCAAGATGAAGCGCGCGTGTTCAACACTCTGCAGCGCGATTTTCCTGGCACTCGTTTGCTCGGCCCCAACTGCCCTGGAATCATCAGTCCAGGTAAGTGCAACATCGGCATTACGGCTGGCGAGATCGCTGAGCTCCCCTCTGTGAAGGGACCCAATGTCGGCATTGTTTCGCGTTCTGGAACTCTTACCTATCAGGCGCTTTATGAACTGAAGCAAAAGGGCATCGGTGTCAGCACATGTGTCGGTATCGGCGGTGACCCCGTACCTGGAACCTCGTTTGTCGATTGTCTCGCTGAATTCGAAAAGGATCCTGAAACCCACGCGATCATCATGATCGGAGAAATCGGTGGTTCAGCTGAAGAAGAAGCAGCTGAGTTCATCAAGAAGAACGTGACCAAGCCGATGAGTGCTTACATCGCGGGCGTAACAGCTCCAGCAGGAAAGAAGATGGGTCACGCCGGCGCAATCGTGTCAGGTGGCAAAGGAACTGCCCAAGGCAAGATGGACGCTCTTCGTGCCGCAGGTGTGAAGGTGGGACTCAACCCCACCGAAGCAGGTTCGTTGATGGCAGAGATCGTGGCGGGTCTTCGCTAAGAGACCAACACGGCGATCTCGCTGTAAAGCGGAATCCCAATCACCAGGTTGAACGGAAACGTCACAGCCAGTGATGCACCAAGACAGACACCAAGGTTGGCTTGGGGAATGCCGACCCGAACTGCCGCTGGTGCGGCGATGTAACTAGCGCTCGCAGCCATTGCACCGATTACTGCTGCACCACCAGTTGACATGTCGGCGACGACGCCAACGACGGTGGCAAGTGACCCAAATACCAACGGAATTCCAATCGCGAAGACAACCAGTCTGAATCCGTAGTGACGCAGATCTCCGAATCTTCGACCCGCTGTGGCGCCGAGATCAAGGAGAAACAGAACAAGGAATCCAGTGAATAGGTCGATGAATAGCGGCTTTACCGGGCTCAGTGTTTCGGCTGCGGCAACACCACCGATCACAAGGCCACCAACTAACAACACAATGCTCTTGCCACTTATGACCTCGCGAAGTGCGGTGCCGATTGGGGCGCGTGTGGTCAAACGACTGG